>JBDSAN010000351.1:0-5902 GCA_039922115.1 Jatrophihabitantaceae bacterium | reverse complement strand
CGCCCGCGGTTCTGGCCGAGGACGCGACGGACTACTTCAACCTGCGGCAGGACAGCCCCTACATGCTGCTGGTGGCTCAGGTGGCCGCGACCCAGCAGCTGCCGGCGACCGAGACGAGCGCGACCGGCATCGACCTGTTGCACGTCCCGCGTTCGAGCATTCCGGCGGTCACCCATGTCGACTACTCCGCGCGGGTGCAGACCGTCGCTGCCGACAGCAACCCCGGATTCCACGAGTTGCTCACCGCCTTCAAAGCCCGTACCGGCTGCCCGGTCCTGGTCAACACCTCGTTCAACGTCCGCGGTGAGCCGATCGTGAACACCCCGCGGGACGCTTACACCTGCTTCATGCGGACCAACATCGACGTGCTCGCCCTGGGGAACTTCCTGCTGTACAAGGACGAGCAGCCGGCGTGGTCGGAAGGAAGCGACTGGCGAGCGGCGATTCCACTGGATTAGCGCAGCGCCCCATGGCCCGCTGCAACCTATGACCCTGATTGGAGACCTCGTGCTGGCCATCGTCTACTTAGTGGCGGTCACTCCTGTTGGGTGGGTGAGCCGGGTCGTTCGCGATCCGCTCTCGCGACGACGCGATCGGCGAGCGAGGACCTACTGGATACCCTCGTCGAACCGCGGAGCGCGCTCAGCCTCAAGCAGGTGAGGCCTGCGGCCGGTCACCGAAGAACTGATGAAAGGACGGACAACGTGACACAAGCCGAACTCAGCCTGCCCAATTATCTGGGGCGCCTCAGCGGCAGCACGTTGCACGAAGCGATGGAAGCCGGCGACGGTCTCGCCACCTTCGACTGCGAAAGTGAGCAGGCCTTCGTCGAGGCGGCCCTGGACTACGGCGTGGTGATGCCTCACCGCGACGCCGATGCCCGCGGCGTCACCCACCTTCGCAGCGTGCCCCGGCCGGGCAAGGAGCGTGCGCTCGGCTTCAGCAACGACGCGCTGCTGCCGCACACCGACCGTCCCGCCATCAAGGCCCCGCCCCGGGTGTTGTTGTTGTGGTGTCGCACCGGAAGTGCTGAGGGAGGCGAGACCACGCTGCTGCGCGGGTCGGATGTGGCCGATCGGCTGGGCGAACTGGATCCGACCGCGTTGCAGGCGTTCACCGCCGACGATGCGGCGATCTTTAGAACTGGCAGCGACGAGCACGTGGGCCCGATCCTCCGGATCGAGAACGGGGTGTTCAAGGAAGTCCGGCTGCGTTTCGATCCGTCCGTCTACTTCGCGGTGAACGCCGCTCGCCGGATGCCGTCGCTGATGCGTGCGCTGGCTGAGACCGAGCAGGTGTTCCGGCTATCGCCGGGTAAGGGGTACGCAGTGCGCAACGACCTGTGGCTGCATGGCCGCCGCAGCTTCTCGGGCGACCGCGAGCTGTTCCGGATCATGATCGCCAGCCCGCACCGCGTCAGCGCCTGACAGCTTCGGCGGCCGGACTCCCGTCCGCGCCGTGCCCCTTTCAATATTCACTGGAGTTGCTTATGTGCGGGATCTTTGGCGGAGTCGGTGTCAGCGAGGACGAGGCCAAGACCGCGCTCGAACACATGAATCGCGGTGATGACGGAATCACAGTGCGTAGCTACGGTGATGTGGTCCTGGGCAGCCGCCGGCACCTGGTGAAGGTCTCCAACAAGCAGGGAGTCGAAGACGGCCAGTCCGACCAACCCTATGATTCTGAACTCGGTCCGGTTTCGCTCGTGTTCAACGGTGAGTTCTACAACTTCGCCGAGCAAAAGGCGGGCCACCTCAAGGATGCCTCGTTCCGGACCGAGGGTGACACCGAGGTTTTTCTCAAGCTCTACGAGGCGCAGGGCATTGGCTTACTCCAGCGCCGTGACATCGACTCGATGTTCGCGCTCGGCATCCTGGACCGTGCGCAGAACAAGCTCTACGTGACCCGGGACTGGCCCGGCCGGGTGCCGCTGTTCTACTACTACGACAAGGCCGACCGGACGTTCCTGTTCGCCAGCCAACTGAGCGGCCTGCGGACTCTGGATCGGGTCGACCTGAACGCCGCGCAGGAGCTGGTGCCGGGCTGTTACCTGACGCTGGACCTGGACACCTTCGACCTGGAAACGACTCAGTACTTCACGGCCAAGCCGATCAAGAAGAACCAGGAACTTCTCGATATCGGCCTGGAATTGCACCAGCGCCTGCTGCGCAGCGCACGTAACCGCACGATGGGCGACGTGCCGATCTGCACGATGCTCTCCGGTGGTATCGACAGCCTGATGACCACGTATTACGTGCTGTCCAATATTGACTTTCGCAATGTCTCCTACCAGCCGACCTCCTACGTCTTCGCGGTGGAGGGCTTTCCCTCGCCGGACATCCAGCGGGCCAGGATCGCTGCCCAGGGCTTCGATGAGATCGGGCTGGTTCACAAGGAGGTCTACGTACCAGCCGAGCAGCTGGTCGACGACATTCCAGAGATCATAAGGCTGTTCGAGATGCGCCACATCAAGGCGCTGAGCGTTTACCCGCTGCCCATCTACTACTACCTCGCGCCGGTCATGAAGGCCGACGGCTTCAAGGTGACCATCGGCGGGCATGGTGTCGACGAACTGCTCGGTGCTTATGACAACTGGAAGGAACTCAACAAGCCGCACGAAGTGCAGTCGAGCTTTCTCGCGCGGCAGGTGTTCATCAACAACATCTGGGAAAATATGATGCGCCGCGCGTCCATCATCTTCATGGAACGTGGCCCCATCGAAGCGCGCTTCCCGTTCTTGCGGCCCGAGGTCTGCGAGTATCTGCTGGGTGTCGATCCCAAATGGCTCAAGCTCACGCCGCCGAACGCGGAGTTGATGCTGCAACTGATCGATGCCAGGAGCGGCCCGCACAGCGGCTGGGCGGACAACCTGCGGTCGACCCATGACTATCTCGTCGGGTATCTGGACGCCGGAGGTACCGCGCCGGAAGGGTTCGACGCTGCGGTGCGGATCGAAGTGGAGAAGCTGTTCTGGAAGTTCCCGCTCATGGTCGCCGGGATGCATGCCGCCGCGGAGTCGTACCTGCCCTTCGGGCTTCTTTTCAATGCCAAGCTTCGTGGTCAGCACGGTGCTGGCATCAGCTCGCTGGAGCCCATGATCGTCGAGCGGTACTCGAAGCTGGGCAGCACCGATATCGAGATCTACCGGGCCATCGTGACCGAGGCCTTCCGGCTGCGCGACGACTGGTTCGATAAGCCCGCGAGGGTCGCTGGCTAGTGCCATCCGAGCGACGGGATGATTCGGTCGACATGAAGCTGAGTGGAGAAGCGCCATGCTGTTGATCAACGGCGAGTGGCTGGCAACCGAGGACAAGATCGCGGTTTGTAACCCCTACAGCGGTGAGATCGTGGGCTATGCCTCGAAGGCGTCACGCGGGCAGGCGCTCGAGGCTGCCAAACAGGCCAAGGCTTACGAGTCC
Organism: Jatrophihabitantaceae bacterium; assembly: GCA_039922115.1. GTDB lineage: Bacteria > Actinomycetota > Actinomycetes > Mycobacteriales > Jatrophihabitantaceae > Jatrophihabitans_A. The sequence goes on along the minus strand of JBDSAN010000351.1, from coordinate 2,483 downwards.
ACCCTCACCGCCTTCGATCGCGCTGAGATCCTGTCGAGGACGGCAGCTCAGATCGAGCGTGAGGAGTCCGAGTTCGTCGACCTGATCGTCGCCGAGTGTGGCGCCTGCGTGCAGGAGGCGCAGAAGGAAGTGCGACGGGCGGTGATCTTGTTGCGGGTCTGCGCCGAGGAATCGAAACGCATCACCGGTGAGGCGATACCGACTGATGTCACCGCAGATCGCAAGCGAAACCTTGCGGTGACGATTCGAGAACCGATCGGCCTGGTCTGCGCCATCACTCCGTTCAACCGCCCGCTGAATCAGGTCGTAGTCAAGCTCGCGCCGGCGATCGCAGCCAACAACTCGGTCATCCTCAAGCCGTCGGAGCGGACACCCCTCAGCGCCGTGAAGTTCGTGCAATGCCTGATCGCGAATGGCTTGCCGGCAAAAATGGTTGCTGTGGTGACCGGGGATCCGCAGGAAGTCGGCGAGGCCCTGGTGACCTGCCCGGACGTCGACATGATCACCTTCACCGGCAGTCGCGTGGTCGGCGAACGGATCGCCAAGAGCGCAGGCATGATCCGCATGACATTCGAACTCGGTGACAGCGGTGCGCTGATCGTCCTCGATGACGCTGACCTGGAACTCGCCGCGCAGATAGGTGCGAAAGGGGCTTTTGCTACTGCCGGGCAGTCCTGTCGCGGCGTGAAACGGTTTCTGGTGCAGCACAGCGTGGCCGATCGCTTTGCCGAACTGCTCGTCAATGAGGCAGCGAAGCTGCGAGTTGGTGATCCCTATTCGGCGCAAAGCGATATCGGCTGCCTGATCGACGAGGCGGCCGCCCGACAGGTCGAAGGTCGGGTCAGTGACGCGACCGCGGCCGGCGCGAAGCTGCTATATGGCGAGCCCCGGCAGGGAGCCGTCCTCGGTCCGCAGGTTCTCGATTTCGTGGCGAAGGATTCCGTGCTAGTCCGGGAGGAGACGTTCGGCCCGTGCGCTCCGATCGTTCGCGTCACCGACCTGGACGAGGCGATCGCGTGGATCAACAGCGGGCAGTACGGACTCCAGACCGGAGTCTTCACCGCCAACATCCACCAGGCATTCAAGGCTGCCCGTGAGCTGAAGTCCGGCGCGGTGATCATCAATGACGGTCCGCAGTTCGAGTCTCCCTTCATCCCGTTCGGCGGGGTCAAGAAGAGTGGGCTCGGGCGCGAGGGCGCACGCTTTGCCATTGAAGAAATGACCACGATCAAGACGATTGTCTATTAGGTGAGAACATGAAACCGCTTGTTGTGTATACCGATCCTTTCTGGGCCCTCGAGGATGGCGAGGTCAATCCGGAGCTGGCCTTCATCGAGCGGGAAGTCTTCGGCAACCGGGCCGAAATCCGCTTCGGCGTGGTTGAGGACGGTGCGTACGTCAAGGGCGGGCAGCGCTTTCTCGACAACCTGACCGGTGCGTCCGCCCTGGCCATCTACCGCGCTCAGATGACCGAGGACGTGTTCGACAAGATTCGCGGGCAGGTGAAGGTCATCGGCCGCCAGGGTGTCGGCTACGACAACATCGGCCTGGAGTTCTTGAAGCCCAACGGCATTTTCGGGTTCAACGTGCCCGACTACTGCGTCGATGAGGTTTCCACGCACACCATGTCGCTGCTGCTGGCGCTGGAGCGCCACGTCTGCCTACAGAACGACCATCTCAAGAACGGGCACTGGGACATCTATGACGGCGGGTATCCGCGTCGCCTCCGCGGCCTGACCGCCGGCATCATCGGGCTCGGCCGGATCGGCAAAGCCACCGCGCAGAAGCTGTCGAGCTTTTACGGAAAGGTGATCGGCTACGACCCGTACGTCCATGGTGACCACATGATCGGCTACGGGGTGGAGAAGCGGCACACCCTGACCGAGCTGCTGCACGATGCGGACGTCATCGTCCTGCATTGCCTGCTGAACGACGAGACGAAGGACCTCGTTGCTGAATCGTTCCTGGCCGAGATGAAACCGGACGCGCTGCTGGTGAATACTGCGCGCGGCGGTCTGGTGAACCCGCAGGCCGTCCACACCGCGCTGGCCGAAGGACGGATCGGCGGCTACGCCAGCGACGTGTTCAGCCCCGAGGACCCGAACGACCACGAGTGGAACCGGAAGCTGCTGGCGTTCGAGAACGTGGTTGTGACCTCGCACTGCGCGTTCCTGTCCGAGCAATCCGAACTGAGCCAGCGGCGACGGGTGGCTGAAGAGATCCTTCACGTGCTGGAGACTGGGCAGTCACCTCGCTGGGGCAACTTGACTGACTAGGGTGCCAGTTCGGAGTAGGTGACGTAAGCGAAAGCCGTGCTGTCGGGAGCCCAGCACGGGGTGTTCAGGGTGCCCTGGCCTCCGAAGACCCGAAGGACGGTCGCGGCGGCGGACCAGTCGGGCAGCGCGACGACTTTGAGGTCGACCCAGACGTCGGGCGGATGGCCCTGGGTTCCGGGCGGGTAGGCGAGGTAGGCCGCCCACCTG
>JBDSAN010000350.1:0-6906 GCA_039922115.1 Jatrophihabitantaceae bacterium | reverse complement strand
CGTTGCCGAGCAGCATGGTGGTGGTGATGTGTCCGGCGCCCAGCAGGATGTTGGCCAGGTTGACGATCTCGTTGTCGGTGAACCGCTGGCCGTCGGCCTCGTGCTGGGCCAGCGAACTCAGCAGGTCACCGCCCGGGTGCTGCCGGCGCTGAGCGATCTGATCGCGCATGTACTGCACCATCGGCATGAACTGCTCCACCGCGTAGCCGACGTCGGCCTCCTGCTCGCTGTCCAGGAACGACAGCCCGTTCATCTGCTCGATCGCCATGCTGGAGTGCGCCATGAACATCTCGCGGTCACTGTTCGGGATACCGAGCAGGTCGGCGATCACGATCACCGGTAGCGGATAAGCAAAATCGCGAACCAGGTCGATATCGTCCTTGGCCTGCAGGTCATCCAGCAAGCCAGCAGCCACCTCAGCGATCCGAGCCTCCAGGCTGGCAACCAGCCTCGGCGTGAAGGCGGCGGCGATCGCCTTGCGAAAGCGCGGATGATCCGGGGCGTCCATCTGCGAGATGTCACCTTCGGTGAACGACTCGTCGATCTGGACCGCGGCCAACTGGGCGGTCTTGTTCGAGAAGGTCTTGGGATCGCTGATGATGTCCAGGGTGTCCTGGTAGCCGAAGATCAACCAGGAGTTGTAACGCTCATCAAAGACCACCTCCGATTCCGGACGCTGGCCGCGCAGCCAGCCGAGCTCGGGGTGGATGTTCCACAGGTCTACTACCGATGTCATGGGTAATCCTCCGCTTACGAGACGGTGTCCATCGCCTCGCGCAGGCTGCGCGGGCGCATGTCGGTCCAGTTCTGCTCTACGTAGTCGAGGCAATCTGCCCTGGTACCAGAGCCGAAGGCGACCCGCCAGCCGGCCGGGGCATCGACGAAGCTCGGCCACAGCGAGTGCTGCTCCTCGTCATTGACCAGGACGTAGAACTCGCCGGCGTCGTCGTCGAACGGATTGGTGCTCATGATCGATCTCCTGTCGTGGATTGCTGGATGCTGGCGGTAAGGACGCGGCAGATCTCCGGTGCCGACTCGGCCGAGCAGAGATCGGCATGCACGGTCGGCAGCGGGTGCTCGTGCACGGCTCCGGTGATGAACCCCTGCCACCATTGCGCTTGCGGTGACTGGGCATCCTCGATTGCCCGCACCAGCAGCGCATCGCCGTGATAGACCGGCGAGTGATAGGCCGGTAGCTGCGCGGTGAGGTTGCCGACCAGCTCGACGGCCTTGTCGATCAGGAACTCATAGCCCGCATCGACCGCGCCGTCCAGTTGCTGGTCGAAATACTCGCGCAGCGCGGCCGGTGTCGGCGCCGAGTCGGCGACCAGCCGATCGGCCGGCGCGCTGTCCAGCAGCGCGAGCAGCGCCACCACCTGGCCGTCCCGTTGCAGCCGGGCCGCGATCGCGTGCGCGAGCGTGCCGCCGATCGAGTAGCCGGCCAGGTAGTACGGCCCGCTCGGCTGGATCGTCCGGAGCTGGTTGGTGTAGTCCTCGACCACCTCGGCGATCGAGGCCGGCAGCTCGGCACCGGCCTGGAAGCCGCGGGCCTGGATCCCGTAGATCGGCCGGCCGGCCGGCAGCAGCGGCGCGAAGCCCAGGTACGGCCAGCACAGCCCACCACCGGAGTGGATGAACCAGATCGGTTCGCCGGTCGCGGCCGGCTCGTCCCGGATGACCAGCAGCGGCCCGAACGGGTCAGCCACCTCGCCGGCCGGTTGCCCGAGGCCGCCGGCCGGCAGCCGCTCGGCGAGCTCGGCCACCGTCGGTGACTCGAACACCGCGGCCAGCGCCAGCTCGACTCCCAGCACCGCCCGGACCCGGGCAACCAGCCGCGCTGCCCGGATCGAATGGCCACCCAGCTCGAAGAAGTCGTCGTCGATACTGACCTGATCCCGGCCGAGGATCTCGCCGAACAGCCCGCAGAGCAGTCGCTGCTGGCCGGTGCTGGCAGCGCGTCCGACCGGCTGCTGGCCACCGTCGACGTCCGGCAGCGCCTGCCGGTCGAGCTTGCCGCTGGCCGTCATCGGGATCCGGTCCAGCGCGATCAGCACCGACGGAACCAGGTGGGCCGGCAGCGTGCGCTGCAGGTGCTCGCGCAGGCCGTCCGGAACCGCTGGTTCATCAGCTGCAGCGACCGTTGGGACGAGGTAGCCGACCAGGTGGCGGTCACCGCCACTGCCCTGCGTGATCACTGCGGCTTGCCCGACCAGGCCAGAGGCCAGCAGCGCGGCCTCGACCTCGCGCGGTTCGATCCGGAAGCCCCGGACCTTGATCTGGTCGTCGGCTCGACCGGTGAAGGTGAGCGTGCCGTCGGCGTCCCGGACCACCAGGTCACCGCTTCGATACATCCGCCCGCCCTCCTGGAACGGGCAGGCGACGAAGCGCTCAGCGCTCAGCGCCGGCCGTCCGAGGTAGCCGCGCGCGATGCCCGAGCCGCCGATGTAGAGCTCGCCCTCAACCCCGTTGGCGACCGGTTGCAACCAGGAATCGAGCACGTACACCTGGGCATTCGCGATCGGACGGCCGATCGGCACCGGGCCGGCAGGGGCGTCCAGCAGCTCGCTCATGGTGGTGACCACGGTGGCCTCGGTCGGCCCGTACACGTTGACCAGCCGCCGGCCGGGCGACCAGGCACTGACCAGTTCGGGCGGCGGAGCCTCGCCGCCCAGCACCAGTGAGGTCACCGTGGCCATCGAGCCGGCCGGCATCTCGGCAAGCATCGTCGGGGTCATCTGCAGGTGGCTCACCTGGTGCCGCTCGAGCGTCGCGGCCAGCGTCGCGCCGAGCACCAGCTCGCTGTTCGGTTCGAGCACGACACAGCCGCCACGCAACAGCGTGATCAGCATTTCGCAGATCGAGACATCGAAGCTCGGCGAGAACAGCTGCAGCATCCGGCTGTCCGGCCCGATCGCCAGCCGCTCGGCGTGCGCGTGCACCAGGCTCGCGATGCCGCGGTGGGTGACCGCGACGCCCTTGGGACGGCCGGTCGAGCCGGAGGTGTAGATGACGTAGGCGGCGTTGTCCAGCGTTGCCGGCCGGTGGATCGCGTCGGTGGCGGTGTCGGTGGCATCCACCGCGAGCCGCTCGCCGGGCAGGCCTTCGAAGGCAGCGGCCGTGCTTGCGTCCACCACCGCCAACCGGACCTGGGCATCCTCGATCAGCTGGGCGATCCGCTCGCTCGGGTAGGCAGCGTCCACCGGCAGGTAGGCCCCGCCGGCCTTCAGCACCGCCAGCATCGCCACCACCAGCTCGGCCGAGCGTGGCAGCGAGACCGCTACCACCGTCTCCGGACCGACCGCCCGGGCGGCCAGCCGGCGCGCCAGCTGATCAGCCCGCGCGTCCAGCTCCCGGTAGCTCCAGGCAGCCTCACCGGACCGGATCGCGATCGCGTCCGGGGTGCGCGTCAGCTGCTCGGCGAACAGCTCCGGCACGGTGCCGGCCTCAATGTCACGACCCAGCTGCACCGGCCCGCCGTTGCCTTCGGCCACCAGCCGGTCGCGTTCGGCCGCGCCGATCAGGTCGAGCTGACCGACCGGGACGCCCGGGTCGGCGGCGATCTGGCCCAGCACCGCGGCCAGCGCCGCGATCGCCCGATCAGCCAGCGCCGGCTCGACCGCACCGGACTCGACATGCAGCACCACGCTGAGCTGCGGGGTTGCCGCGGCGGCCACCCCGATCGGGTAGTGGGTGCCGCCCGAGGTGCGAACCCCGGTCACCGCGAGCTCGTCCGATGAGCTCAACCCCAGCGGAACCGACTCGAAGACGGTGACGGTGTCGAACAGGGTGCGCAGGCCGGTGCCGCTCTGCAGCTCAACCAGGCTGCGGTGCCGGTGATCGATCAGGCCGTTCTGCCGGGCATGCAGCTCGGTCATGACGGTGCTGAGGCTGTCCCACGGGCGTAGCCGGACCCGAACCGGGACGGTGTTGATGAACAGCCCGACCATCGACTCGACGCCGGCGACCTCGGGCGGCCGGCCCGACACGGTGCTGCCGAACAGCACGTCCGGCTTGCCGGTCAGGCCCGCCAGCGTCACCGCCCAGGCCGCCTGCACCACGGTGTTCAGCGTGAGGCCGAGCTCGGCGGCCCGGTGCCCGAGCGTCCGAGCGACGTTGGCAGTCAGCGGCACCACGTGCTGCACGGTCTGCTGCCTAGCGACCCCGGCCCCGGCTACCGGTGCGACCAGCGTCGGTTCCTCGACGCCGGCCAGCTCGTCGGACCAGGCAGCCGCGCTGGCCTGCGGGTCCAGCCCGGCCAGCCAGCGCAGGAAGTCCTGGTAGGCCGGAGCGGACGGCAGCTGCTCACCGCGATAGAGCGCCAGCAGCTCGGTGAGCAGGATGCCCATCGACCAGCCGTCCAGCACCGCGTGGTGGGCGCTGAGCACCAGCTCGGCCGTGTCGAGCGCGGTCCGGACCAGGCTCAGCCGGATCAGCGGCGCCCGCGCCGGATCGAACCGATCGGCCAGGTCGGCGGCCAGCAGCTCCGCCACCGCGGTGCGCTGCTCGGTCGCCGCCAGCCCGGTCAGCTCGACCGTCCGCCAGGGCAGCTCGGCATCGGCCAGCACCAGTTGCAGCATCTCGCCGTCGGCGCCGGTGACGAACGCAGTACGCAGGATCTCGTGCCGGTCCACCAGCTGCTGCGCTGCGGCGGCCAACCGGTCGACGTCCAGCTGCCCGGCCAGCTGGTAAACCACCTGGACCTGGTAGGCGTCGAAGCTGTCGCGGGCCAGCTGCGATTCGAACAGCAGCCCGGCCTGCAGGCTGGTTGCCGGGTAGGCCGCGACCACGTTCGGGTAGCGCTCGCGCCAGGCCAGCAGCTCACCGGCCGGCGGCTGGGCTGGGACCAGCTGCTGGGCTGCGGCCGAGGGCAGCGCTGCGGCCGGCTCGCGGTGTGGCGCGCGAGCGACCTCGGCGGCCAGCGCGCGCAGGGCTGCGCACCACAGCTCGGCCAGCTCGCTGACCGAGTCCGGATCCAGCAGGCCGGCCGGCGCGCCGAACACCGCACTCAGCTCGGGGCCGGTACTGGTGTCGCGGACCGCGACGTTGATCTCCAGGCTGGACAGCGCGGGCAGGTCCACCAGCGCCGAGCTGACCAGCTCGTCGGTGTCCTGGCTCAGCGTCCAGTCCGCGCCGGCGGACCGGGCGGCACCGAACCGGCCCAGGTAGTTGAACGAGATCTGGCCGGTGCTGAACCCGTCCAGCTGCGTCCGGGTCCGGTCGTTGAGGTAGCGCAGCAGCCCGAACCCCATGCCCTTGTTGGGGATCGCGCTCAGCTGGCCGGCGATCGCACTGTGCGCGGCGCGGCAGCCGTCCCCGTTGCCCGCCAGCGCCGCGGCGACATCCAGATCGCCGAGGTCGAGCCGGACCGGGAACATGCTGGTGAACCAGCCGACGGTGCGAGACAGCTCCGCCCCCGGCACCAGCTGCTCCTCGCGGCCGTGGCCTTCCAGCCGGACCAGCGTCGAGCTGTCCGACACCCCGTTGCGCTGCCGCCAAGCCGACATCGCCAGCGCCAGCGCGGTCAGCCACACCTCGTTCGGGCCGCCGCCCAAGCTCGCCGGGACGGTGCCCAGCAGGGTGTCGGTGACCGCGCTGGGCAGCGTCACCCAGCTGCGCCGGACGGTCTCGGACCGGTCCAGCGCCGGATCGAACGCGCGGGCGCCGAGCAGCGGTTCGGACGCGATCAGCATCGAGCGCCAGAACGGGACCTCAGCCTCGATAGCCGGGTCATGGGCAGCCTCGCGCAGGCCCTGGGCCCAGCGTCGAGCCGACGTCCCAACCGGTGCCAGCCGCGGACGCTCGCCAGCCTGCGCCTGCTGGTAGGCCTGCGCGAGGTCGGGCAGCAGCACCCGCCAGGAAACGCCGTCCACCACGTGGTGGTGGCACACGATCAGCAACCGGCCGGCCCGCTCGGGGCCGGCATCGAACCAGATCCACTGGGTCATCACGCCGTTGGTCGGCCGCAGCCGGGACAGCGCGTCGTCCAGCTCGATCGCGGCGACCGCCTGCCACTGGTCATCCCACGGTCGCTGCCAGCTGACCCGGCGCAGCAGCTTGGCCGCGTCCACCGCATCGGCCCCGGCGATCTGCAGCCCACCGGCCCGGGTCGCTGACCGGAGCACGTCGTGGTGGGCCAGCAGGGCGCCGATAGCGCTGGTCAACGGCTCCGCTTCAACGCCCTTGGGCAGGTCGAGCACCACCGACATCGCGAACCGGTCACCGCCGCCGAGCTCGGCCAGGTAGTGCGCCATCGGCATCGCCGGTGCCCAGCCGATGCCGTGCCGCTCGGGCTCGACCAGCTGCTGCGGCGCGCCTGCTCGGCCGTCCACCAGCTTGGCCAGGTCGCTGACGGTGCGCTGCTCGAAGATGTCCCGAGCGGTGAGCTGGATGCCGCGCTGGCGGGCCTGCGAGACGATCTGGATGGACCGGATGCTGTCGCCACCGACGGCGAAGAAATCATCGTCGGCGCCGAGCTCATCGACCCCGAGCACGCCGGCGAACACGCCGGCCAGCGCGAGTTCGGTGGCGCCGCTGGGCAGCCGGAACGCGGTGGTCGGTGCCAGCGGTGCCGGCAGTGCTGGTCGATCGACCTTGCCGTTGGCGTCCAGCGGGAACTCATCCAGCACCATGAACTCGGCCGGGATCATGAAGTCGGGCAGCGCGGTGGCCAGGAACCGGCGCAGCGCGTGCGGGGACAGGTCCTTGGACAGGTCCAGCTCGCCGGGTGCGTTGGCGGCGTCCGGGGTCGGGACGAGGTAGGCGACCAGCCGGCTGGCGCTGCTGCGGGTACGGGCCGCGGTGACCAGCGCCTGAGCGACGTAGGGGTGGGTGCTGAGCTGGTTGGTGATCTCGGTGGTGTCGACCCGGATGCCGTGGATCTTGATCTGGTTGTCGCTGCGACCACGG
>JBDSAN010000349.1:0-8482 GCA_039922115.1 Jatrophihabitantaceae bacterium | reverse complement strand
GGGCGTCGGGGCGGTAAGCGCCCGGCGCACCGCGGCATGCCCGCCGCGGTAGGCCGCCCACCGCAGGCGGGTCATCACCCCCGGCCGGTCCAGATCGAGCGTGGCCAGGGCGGTGAGGAAGGCTGTCAAAATTTCTGCGTGGACATCGGAGGGGTCACCGGCGAACCGTTCGGACAGGTCCGCGGCCATCCGGGTCAGCGCGGGCAGGGCCAGCCCGACACACGCCACCGTCCACGCGGTGCCGTCGGTGCGGGAGCGGGTCACCAGCTGCCGCCACACCACATCGCGGGTCTCGGCCGGGCACGACGCGGCGAGCAGCCGCGACCGCAACTCGCCTAACGGAACCATCCGGTCGGGCAGACCGGGGCAGCCGCGGGTGTCCAGCGCGAGCGGGGATGGACCGGCGGTCAGCAGCTCGAAGGCGGTACGGGCCACACCCAGCGGCGACACGTCACGGCTACGGGCCCGGACGCGCTCGGTGGAGTCCGGGGCGGGCCGGCGGTAGCCGGGGCTGCCGAGCGTCGGTGTGGGCGGGGTCGGGTCGAGGGGCATCGGAAACCTCCGAGGTGCGAGTCGGATCGAACGCCGACCAGCACGCCTCACCCGCTACTACGCGACCGCTACGCCGCGCACACGCAGCTACTACAGCCCCGCGCGCAGCAGGCCGGCGAGACCCGATCCGGCTCCGCAGAGCACCGGCCTGAACCACTCCGTCCGTCGCCCCGCGGCCCCGGTCGCGTCCGCCGACTGCACAGTAGAAACCACAGTGGGTAGCCCGGAATATCAGGCGTTCAGGGGTACGCCGAGGCCCAGATAGTAGCGGCGTAGTAGTCGCGTAGTACTTGCGTAGTAGCTCCAGGTAGCCCGGCGGCAGCGTCGGCCGGGCAGTCCGCTGGTCCGGGTGAGCGACGGTGTCCCCGGAGCACATCCGAGACGGATTTCAGAGGTGCTCACGGGCCACGTCGGCCCCATCCATCCTCGATCAGGAGTCCGACCATGCCCGAACGCCCCAGCCCCGAGGTTCCTGCCGCCCTATCCGTGCAACCGCCGCCGGTGCCGCTGTCGGTGTGGCTGACCGGCCAGCAGCCGTCCCGAGTACAGCGCGCCGGCCGGTACGTGCCGGCCTCGGTCGCGCACCCGGGCAAGATGCTGCCCGCGATCGCCGCCCACGCCATCGCCGCCTACACCCAACCCGGGGACCTGGTGCTGGACCCGATGTGCGGGATCGGCACCACCCTCGTCGAGGCCGTCCACCTCGGCCGGAACGCGATAGGGGTGGAGTACGAGCCGCCGTGGGCGCAGCTGGCGCGCCGCAACCTCCACCACGCCCGCACCCAGGGCGCCACCGGCCACGGCACCGTCCACCAAGGCGACGCCCGCCTGGTCGCTGAGCTGCTCGAACCCGAGTTGGACGGACGCATCGCCCTGATTCTGACCTCGCCGCCCTACGGGGCGTCGCTGCACGGGCAGGTCACCGCGCGCCCTGGTGCCGGGGTCGCCAAACGCGACTACCAGTACAGCCGCGACCCGGCCAACCTGGCCCATGTCGGACTGGACCGGCTGCTGGAGGCGATGATCGGCATCCTCACCGGCTGCCAGCCGTTCCTACGGCCCGGCGGGATCGTCGCCATGACGGTGCGCCCGTACTGGGAACGCGGGGTGATGGTGGACCTGCCCGGCCGGCTCACCACCGCGGTCAGCGACCACACCCAGCTGACCCTGTTGGACCGCAATGTCGCGCTGTTGGCCGCGCTGCGCGGCGAGCGGCTGGTCACCCGCGCCTCGTTCTTCCAGCTCGCCCAGATTCGCAAAGCCCGCGCCGCCGGTGTTCCCCGGCACCTCGTCGCCCACGAGGACCTGCTCGTCTTCCGCAACCCGACACCAGCCGTGACCTCTGCCGCGGGTACTGCTCAGCGCGACGCGGGGCGGGCGGCGTGAGCGCGGGCTTTGCCGTGCTGTCCCTCGGCGGTGGGGTGCAGTCCTCCACGCTGGCCGAGATGGCCTGCGACGGCACTCTCGGGCCGTTGCGGGCGATCGTGTTCGCCGACACCGGCGGAGAACTGCCTGATACCTACACCCACCTCGACTACCTCCGCGGACGGGCGGAGCGGGCCGGGATCGAGTTCCTTACCGTCACCGCCGGCGACCTGCGCACCGACCTCATCGCCAAGCGCGGGCGGGGCGGGCAGCCGAACCTGCCCGTCCGGATCCGGCACGCCGACGGCCGGCTCGGCCGCCTCAACCACTACCGCTGCAGCTTCGACTACAAGCGCCGCCCGATCACCCGCACCGTGAAACGTCTCTGCGGGCCACCCGGCGCGTGGAAGCAGACCCGGGTCGAGCAGTGGATCGGCTACAGCACTGACGAAGCCACCCGGATGAAGACCGCGGAGGAGTGCCGCTGCGGGCACAACCGAACCCGGCGCGCCACGAGCACCCGGCCCTACCTTCAGATCCACACGGCTGACGGGTGCACCCGCTGCGCCTGCACCCAGTGGGAGCCGTGGCAGGTCAACCGGTGGCCCCTCATCGAGCTCGGCATGACCCGAGACGACTGCGCCGCCTGGCTCCGCGAACACGACCGGCCGCTACCACCGCGCAGCGCCTGCTGGTTCTGCCCCAACCGCCCCGCCACCCACTTCGCCGAACTCCGACAGACCCGGCCGGCCCTGTTCGCGCAAGCGGTCGCACTGGATGAGTTCCTGCGCCACGGCATCAACGGCCTACGCGGTCAGGCATACCTGCACCCCTCCGGCCAGCCCCTCGCCAGCATCGTCAACGCCGAACCCGCGACCGCGGTTCACGGTGACGCAACGGCCATGGACTGCGAGGCCGGGGTGTGTTTCACATGACCGACCCCGACGAACCGGCGACCGCCGATGCCGCCTTGCTCTATACCCCGGCCCAGGCGGCCAGGTTGCTGAGCGTGCCCGAGTCCTGGCTCCGCAAACGAGCCGGGCAGCGGCTGATCCCCTGCACGTTCCTCGGCAAACACCTGCGCTTCTCCCACCGCGACCTGACGGCGATCGCCGACGCCGGCGCCCGCCCACCCCGACCAGCTACCACCGGCCGGCGAAACACCCGCGCGTGGACTTGACCTTCCCGGCAGGTCGAGCGTGCATGGACGCCGAGCGCCCATCCGCGCCCCACACCACATGAAATGAGGCAGCTATGGCCTGGGCAGAACGCGTCAGCTCCCGCTCCTGGCGGGTCCGGTACTGGAAGGACGACGGCTCGGTCGGCTCGGTGTACGGGTTCACCACCAAGACCGCCGCCCAGCACGCCGCCGACGACATGGAATCCGACCAACGCGCCGGCACCTTCATCGACCCGCACCGCGGCAAGACCACCCTCGCCGACTGGGTGGATGACTGGCTGCCCGCCCTCGACGTCGACATCCGCACCGAGGAGAACTACCGCGGCATGCTGCGCCGCCACATCCTGCCCCGCTGGGGAACCACCAGCCTCGCCGATATCTCCAGCATCAAAGTCACCGCCTGGGCCAAGACCCTCCGCAACGACGGCCTGGCCCCGGCCACCGTCTCCGGGATCACCAAACTGTTCACGATGATCCTCGCCGACGCCGTCGCCGAACGGCTCATCGCCTACAACCCCTCCCAGCTACGACGACGCGGACGCGGCCGCACCGTCCGCCCCGCCGAGAAGATCTGGGCCACCCACGAACAGGCCCTCGCCGTCGCCGACCAAACCGCCGACTGCTACCACCCGTGGGGCGCGATGCTCATCGCCACCGCAGCCTGGACCGGAATGCGCTGGGGCGAAATCACCGGACTGCACCGGCACAACGTCCACCTCGACGACGGGCACCTCACCATCCACCCCGACACCGGCGCCCTGCACGAAAGCGCAGGCGGGAAACTGTGGCTCGGCCCGCCCAAGAACCCCACCTCCGCACGCCGCATCACCCTCCCCCCGTTCCTCATCCCACTGCTACAACGCCACCTCGACGAGGTCGACGCCGACTTCGTGTTCGTCACCCCCGAACGGCAATGGCACCGACGCAGCAACTTCGCACGCCGCGCCACCAGACCCGCCGCCGACGGCACCCCCACCCGCCGGCCTGCGCTGGTCGAGCCCAATGGCACCGCGACGGCCGAGGCCGACAACACCGGCACCGCCCGTACCGGACGGCCCGCCAAGCCGCTCGCTTTCACCGAGCCGGTCGCGCCCGGACTCACCTTCCACGGCCTACGCCACAGCCACAAAACCTGGATGATCGCCGACGGCCTCCCCGAAATAGCCCAATCCCGCCGACTCGGCCACATCCTCCCCGACAAAATCCAAGAGACCTACTCCCACGTCGCCGACGAAGTCGAACACCGCCTCCTCCAAGCCCTCCAAGACCGCTGGGACAAAGCCACCGCCAACTCAACCCGCGCCGACCCACCGTGGCGCACGCCTACAACAGGCCGCGGCTAAAGCGTGACGCTCAAGTCGCGGTTGTTGAACTGTGACGGATTACGGGTAGGTAAAGGCAAAGGCCCCTTCTCGCGGCGACGACATGTCCGGCCCGTTCTGACCCCCGTCGGCGGCACAGACCCACCGAGCCCTGGCCTCCCGAAGACTTCCGCAGTAAGCCAAAGTGCGCGCCGAGCCGCGTACTGCGCGGCCGGCGACGTTGGTGGCCGCCCTCCTGGTCGGGTTCTGAGATTGGACGTGCAGCGTGCGCCGTCGATCGGTAGCGTCACACGCCCGGTGAGTAAGGGACGGACGTGCTCACGATCTGGCGTAACGAGGCACGACGCAATGGGCGCTCGCTGTATAAACTCCGACTGAGGACATCGACCATGGCTCAGAGCGTCGGGACCACAGCTTGTCGAGCAGTGCTCCGGCGATCAGAGCCGTGGTGCGGGCAACCAGTCGAGCTTCGGCCGGCCACATGACGTTACCCGACTGGCTCGGTCGACCGTGGCCGGTCCCGGTCTGGTTGCGAAGGCGGTTGACCGCAGCGCCCCGTAGGAACAGGCACTGCTGAACCTGGCGGTGCGGGTCGTTGTCGAGCTGCACCTGCGGCGGCACCGCGCACCCGACGGCCGTGAACGCTCCGGCCAATGTGACGGGCAACTGCCCGCGTGCCCGGCGACAGGGTAGCTGCCTGTGCGCTCCTCAAGGATGTGCCTTGCTGCGGCAGGAGCGTCGGCAACGCGAGCGCTCGACAGCCAGATTGTGGGGATCTCGCGGGCTCGGCATAGCGGGCGGCGACCCGCGGACGAGCCCACGTCTTGCCGGCGCATGCTGGCGAAGTATGGAGGTCGGTCAGTGCCCAGCGCGCGCCGGACGGGACCTTGCTCTGCTGCCCGAGCGTGTGGCGCTTGGATCCGACAGACTGGTGGCCGCATGGGTGGACGCTGCAGCCGCAGCATCTGGATCAACGGTCAAGGACGCGTGAGATGTACAACCTGATCATGGGAGCCGTCGACGGCGTCCTAGCAGTCGAGCGGCTGTTGGTGAGAACGGATACCAGCCTCGAAACATTTGTGCGCCCCGCCGGCGAGCTGGACGTGTCTCGGCTGTTGTCGTTACCAGCGCTCTGCATGCCCGAAACCGGCGACACGCGCAGTCCCCAGGTCGCCCAAGTCGGCAACGTGATTAGTTTGACGCGGGCAGGCAGGGACTATCACTTCCGGTTCATCCGTGACGAGGTCATTCGGCCGATTCCGTCCGAGCGCATCGAGGCGGTCGCGGCCGAACTCGGCATCGGCCGGTTTGGATTCACTAGAACGCACTGGGCCGTCAAGGAAGCTGATCTGTACCAGGTCCTGATCCGCAAGAGCATCATCGATATACCCAGGCCGACAGCGTTCGCGTTGCCCTCGTTCGCAGCGGAGTCGAATCGGATCGCGGTCATGATGCCCTTCGGTGCAGAGTTCGCGCCGGTCTGGTCCGCGTTGAAGCAGGCGGCGGACAGCGGTGGCTGGGTGTGTCAGCGGGCTGATGACATCTGGGAGGACAGTGTGCTCGTCAATGACGTCGTCGCCCTGATCGCGCGGTCCAAGGTTGTCATCTGCGATCTGACCGGACGCAATGCGAATGTCTTCTACGAGGCCGGTATCGCACACACACTCGGCCGTGAGGTCGTGCTGATTGCGCAATCGCCCGACGACGTGCCCTTCGATCTGCGTCATCACCGCTATCTCAGGTATCTGGGCAACGCCGAGGGTCTGATTGACCTTCAAGGCAAACTCACCGGGCGGCTGCGTACGCTGATGGCGCGCTGACGTCGCGCGCCTGACGGCTCTAGCTACAGCTCATGACATCTCCGATCCGGGCTACGGCGCGCTTCGAGCGTCCGCAGGCGACCCTTGACGGCCCGACCTGGTTCTGGGTTGCCTGCGACGAGTCAGGGCAGGACGGGGAAAGCCTCACCTCTGACCTGCCGGTCATGAGCCACGCGTCGGTTCGGATCGATGACAATGATGCCGATGCCATCGTCAGCGAGTTGCGCAATCGGTTGCGGTCGGCCCAGGGCGTCGAGCTGAAGTTCGCCCGCTTCAGCTCCCCCAAGACCGTTTCGGTACTGACGGCTGCGCTGGCGGACCCAGATTTGCTGGGCGGGCGGTGCAGCGTGCAGGTGGTCGACAAGCGCTACGTCGCGACCGGCAAGATCATCGACCTCATCGTCGAAGAGCAGGCACATGATCGGGGCGAGGACATGTACGCCTCGGGAGAGGCGAGGACCATGGCCCAGGACCTTCTCGTCCACGGCCCTCGCGCTCTGGGCCGGCAGCTGTTCGACACGCTGCTTGAACACTTCGTCAGCCTGTTCCGCATGGGCGAGCCGGCGGGGCACCTCCGCTCGACCGCCGATGAACTGTTCGGGTGCCTCGAGACAGCTATCGCCGCCGCAACCAATCACCGCGTGCGTTCCATCCTGGAGTGGATCGCCCGCGGACGCTCCCACGTGGACTACTTCATCGCGCACGTGCGTGGCAGTGACGGCCTTGGCCACCTACAGCCACTGATCCCGGCGATCGTCGAGAACATCCGGTACTGGGACGGGCGGCTGCGCCACGAAGGGCAGGTGATGGTTTTGCACGACAGGCAGAATCTATTGTCGGACGCCGTGATTACTCAGTTGCGACGCGCGATGCGAGAGCCGTTCCCGCTGGTTAGCATCATGCCGCCGCCGGTAGTCCTCGGCGCTTTCCTGCGCGGTGACAGCAAGACACACCCCTCGATCCAGCTTGCCGACCTCGTCGCCGGCGCAGGCCGGGTGGCCGGCGAATACGCGATGGGCCGTAGGACCGACGCTGTCGCCAAGCAGCTGACGCAGGCAATGCGACCGGTCGTCGCGCCGGGCAGTCTGTGGGGCGACCTACGAACGTGGAAGGTGCTCACTGATATGCCGTTCTAAGGCGCCGGCTGATGAGATAGGGCGGAACGGGACTGTTGGGTTCGACACGACGCAAGAGCTATGCCCCACGCACTGACCCTTCCCCTCGATGCCCGCAAGGAAGCGTCATAGGGGCTGTGGACGCTGTAAGCAATCCGTCGTGATCGACTCGATGGCGTGGTGAGAGAGGAGGCGATAAGGGTTGAGCAACACGGATATTGGAAAGTTGACGCTGCAGTTCTCGTTCTACGGGACGGACGCTTGGACAATCAGCCAGATCCGTCAAGCAACGTTGAGGTGGAGTCCACTTCAGCCTGATAGTCCGGGCGCCGAGTCCGGTGGTCCGCTCCTGCCGCCCGGCTACGTCTTTACATCAAGAGTTCCTTGCAAGCCCGACCTGAACACCTCTGGCTCGCCAGCACGGAGGGCCTCGAAGAACTTGTCGTACTCCTTTGGAACGACAAGTCGGAATAGGTATCGCCGCGTCGATCCGCTGGCTTCGAGCAGACGGTTTACTTCCTCGAAGTGTGCCTCTGCCGCCGCGGTTTTCCCTTTGTTGCGCCAGGACTCGTCGCCGTCATCTTTCACCTCTACCACAACCACGGTGTCGGAGTCCTTCAGCCAGAGGAAGAAATCCGGATTGAACACACCGCGCTTGCTTCGGCCCGACCCGCCCTCCTGGTACACGTACTCGATCTCGTAGAAGCCCGTATCTGGTCCCTTGACCCATGAGCGGAGAACTTGCGCTGTCTTGGTTGAGAGAAGCCGCTGCGCGAACTTGAACTCCGGTTGATGGTCGGTCAGCACCACGTTGGTAGGACTACGGAAGTTGAAGCTGTTGTCGATCAGCTGCAGATACTTCGGCCCCGACATCTCGTCCGCCCTCTGCAGCGCGGCGCGATCGTCGTCGGTCCCCAGTACCGCGGACTCCTCGTCAAAGTAGAGCCCGACGTCACGAGTGAGGCCCGCAACCCGAGCTTGCACCGGACGCATCGTCGCCGTTGAGATCGAGATCAAGCCAATCGGCTGGAGCTGGAGGCGCGCCGCAGACTTGGCGGTGCGCTGCCTCAAACCGCCGAATGAGTTGAGGATCCTCTGCCGGTTCTCTTGCGTCACTTCCTTGCCGCC
>JBDSAN010000348.1:0-4534 GCA_039922115.1 Jatrophihabitantaceae bacterium | reverse complement strand
GGTGATCCCGAGCTGGGCGGCGACCGTGTTGAGCTTGCGCACCAGCCGATGCGGCAGCGGCACCTCGATGGTGCTCACCTCGCCGGCAGCGGCCGCCCGCACTCGCAGGCCGTCTGCGAGCAGGGTCGCCTCGTCCACGCTGGCGAGCTCATCGGCCCAGGCCTGCTCGGCCGCCGGCTGGTCCTGATCGGCCAGCCAGGCCAGGAACTCGCGGTACGGGTGGGCTCGATCCAGTCCGGACAGGTCACCGAAGCTGCCGTACAGGTGGAACAGTTCCTTGATCATGACCGGGACGGACCAGCCGTCGAAGGACACGTGATGGGTCGAGACCACCAGCTCGGCGTGCTCGGCGTCGCGGTGCACCAGGCTCATCCGCAGCAGCGGTGCCTCGGCCAGGTCGAACCGGGTGGTCCGGTCCTCGGTCAGCAGTCGCTGCAGCTCGTCCGGGCCGCCGGACAGGGTCAGCTCGCGCCACGGCAACTCGACCCGGGACGGGATCACCTGGACGAGTTCACCCTTGGAATCAGGGACGAACGCCGCGCGCAACGTTGGGTGTCGCGCCAGCAGGGCCTGGCCGGCGGCGCGCATCCGGGTACCGTCGACGGCGCCGCTCAGGTGCAGCACGAACTGCATCTGGTAGGCGTCCTGGCTGGTGGTGTCCAGCAGCGAGTGGAACAGGATGCCTTGCTGCAGCGAGGTAAGTGGCCAGACATCGGCCAGCCCGTGGTAGCGCCGGTGCCAACCGTCCAGCTCGCGCTGGGCAACCGAGACCAGGCCGACGTCGGACGGGCTGAGCCCACCGCTACCCGGGTTACCGACGTGCGCGGTCAGCCCGGTGAGCGCCTCAGCCCACAGCTCAGCCAGCCGCTGCACGTCAGCGTGGCTCAACACCCCTTCCGGATAAGCAAAACGGGTCGCCAGCTCACCGGTCTCGGTGATCAGCGCGATGACTTCAAGGGTGGCCAGCACCGGCATCGTCGCATCGAGCGCGGCCAGCAGGTCACCGGTTTCTGGCGCCGGGGTCCAGCCGAGCCGGCGCAGCTGCTCAGGCATGTCGGTGGCGGTGTGCCGGCCGACGTAGTTGAACGAGATCTGGCCGGTCGGCAGGCCGGCCAGCTCACCGGCCAGGTCCTGGTTGAGGTAGCGCAACAGGCCGAAACCGATTCCGTGATCCGGTATCGGGTGCAGCTGTTGCTTGATTGCCTTCACCGCGGCGCCAGCAGCCGCACCGCCGGCCAGCGCATCGCCGGTGTCGATGCCGGCGGTGTCCAGCCGGACCGGGAACATCGAGGTGAACCAGCCGACGGTTCGGGTCAGGTCGGCACCGGGCACCACCTGCTCCTCGCGGCCGTGGCCTTCCAGCTGCAGCAGCACCGAGGACTCCTCGACCCCGCGCTCGTGCCGCCACTGCCGTACCGCCAGCGCCAGGCAGGCCAGCAGGCCCTCGTTGACACCGGTCCGGAACGCGGCCGGCACCAAGGTGGCGACCGCATTGGCCACCTCGGCCGGCACGTTGACCCACAGGTGCTGCTGGCGGGCCATCACATCGGTCTTCGGATCGCGGGCCCGGCGCCCGAGCTGAGGGTCGGGGCAATCGAGAATCCGCTGCCACAGCGGCAGTTCAGCGATCCGGGCGGGGTCGGTCGACTCCTCGACCAGCGCATGCGTCCAGCGCCGCAGCGAGGTGCCTACCTCGCGCAGTTCGGGCGGGTGATCATCGCGGACCTGCCGCCAGGCCTCGGCCAGGTCGGGCAGCAGGATCCGCCAGGTCACGCTGTCGCTGACCAGGTGGTGCAGCACCAGGATCAGCCGGCCGGCCAAGTCCTCACCGGCGTCGAACCAGACTGCCTGCAACATCACACCATTGGCCGGATCAAGCCGTCCGGTGGCCGCGTTCAGCTCCTCAGTGGCCTTTTCCCGCCAGGCTTCGTCCCAGCGCCCATCGCAGGAAACTCGATGGGTCGCGCGCGATACATCGGTCGAGCCGGCCGGGCTGACCAGCAGGCCGGCACCGTCCAGCTTCGACCGCAGCGCATCGTGACGGTCCCAGACCGCGGTCAGCGTCCGGACCAGGCCGGTCTCGTCGATGCCGATCGGCAGGTCCAGCACGGTGGACATCGAGAACCGATCGGACGTGCCACCGAGTTCGTTCAACCAGCGGGCGATCGGCGGTAGGGGCAGCCAGCCCACGCCACCGCCATCGAGTTCGGCCAGCGCGGTGCTATCCCGCTTGCCGGCATCGATCATCGCGGCCAGCTCGGTGACCGACCGATGCTGGAAGATCGCCCGCGGCGTCACCGGAATGCCCTGCGCGGCAGCCCGGGAGGCCACCTGGATCGAGCGGATGCTGTCGCCGCCGATGGCGAAGAAGTCGTCGTCCACACCGATGCGTTCCAGGCCGAGCACCTCGGCGTACAGAGTGCTGAGCACCCGCTCGGTTTCCGAGCGCGGCGCCCGGTACTCAGTACTGTGCACCTCAGGCTCGGGCAGCTCGCGCCGATCGAGTTTTCCGTTGCGATCCAACGGTAACTGATCGAGCACCAGGAACGAGGTCGGGATCATGTACTCGGGCAACCGGGCAGCCAGGAACCGGCGCAGCTCGGCCATCGACACGCCACCGGCCAGGTCGACGGCGTTGCCCACACCGCTGCCAGCGGCTCCGATCCAGCTCGAATTGACGTTGGTAGGCACTAGGTAGCCGACCAGTTGAGTGCCGTTTTCCTCGGTGGCGCGGGCAATCACAACCGCCTGATCGATGCCCGGGTGGGCCGACATCGCAGCCTCGATCTCGCTCGGCTCGATCCGCAGGCCGCGGATCTTGACCTGAAAGTCGGCCCGGCCGGCGTATTCCAGTTGCAGGTCGGCGTTCCATCGGGCCAGGTCACCGGTCCGGTACATCCGCCCGCCGGCCGGTCCGAACGGGTCGGCGACGAATCGCTCGCAGCTGCGTGCCGGCTGGCGCAGGTAGCCCTGGCCGACGTTGCTGCCGGCGACGTACAACTCCCCCACCACGCCAGGCGGAACCGGTCGCAGGCCGGGGCCGAGCACGTAGGCCCGGACGTTGGTCAGCGCCCGCCCGATCGGGACGTTGCCGGCCGCCGGCCAGCCGGTGGTGGCGGGCAACGCGAAGCTGCTGGCATAGAAGGTCTCGGTCTGCCCGTAGCAGTTCACCAGACGCACGCCGGGGAAGGCCGCCCTGATCCGCTCAACCAGCGTGCCAGGCACCACGTCTGCCGCGACCACGACAGTTTTCACCTGTGGCGCAAGGGTGCTGGCCTGCTCGAGGATCTGGGACAGCACCGAGGGCACCGCGCTGACGACCTGGCCGTCCCACGGCTCGGTCCGCTCGCCGAGCGCGAGCACATCGCGCACCAGCTCGATGCTGCCGCCGGTCCACAGCGCGGTCAGCAGCTCGAAGATCGAGACGTCGAAGTTGATCGAGGTGCCGGCCAGCATCCGCGCGCCCGGAGCGTCGACCGCCTCGACCAGCGCCGGCAGGCAGGCCATGATGTTGCGGTGGCTCAGGCAGACGCCCTTGGGCGTGCCGGTCGAGCCGGAGGTGTACATCACGTAAGCAAGATCGTCCGGACGCACGACCACCGGTGCAGCCGACCCGGCAGACACCGCCGCGGCAAGGTCCTCGATGCCGACCACGGTGTCGAGTTCGGGCAGCGTGCTCACCGACGCCGCGTCGGTGACGATCAGGTCGGGCCGGGCATCGGCCAGGATCAGGCCGAGCCGGGCGCTCGGGTAGGCCGGGTCGATCGGCACGTAGGCCGCACCGGACAGCCAGCTGCCCAGCAGCATCGGCACCAATTCGATCGTGCGCGACACGGCCAACCCGACCAGCGCGCCGGCGCCGATCCCGCGCGCGTGCAGTGCGGCGGCAATCGTTTCGGCCCGCTGCAGCAATTGCTGGTAGGTCAGCTGATCCGAGCCGACCACTACCGCTACCGAGTCGGCGTGCTCGGCCACCTGCCGGCGCACCAGTTCGTTGATGGTGAGCTCGGTGGCTGTGGCGCCGATGGCGCTCAGGCCGGCGAGCGCGTCCCGTTCGGCTGGTAGCAATGGGTCGATCACGCTGATCGGCACCGCCGGGTCATCGAGCATCGCGCCGAGCAGGTGGACGAACCGGCTGGCCAGTCGCTCGATCGACTCGCGCTCGAACAGATCGCTGGCGTACTCCAGCACGCAGCGGGTTGACCCGGTGCGGGTATCGGTGGCGATGTTGAATTCGAGGTCGAACTTCGCCGACTGGGTCGAGATCGCCTCCAGCTGTGCGGTCAGGCCGGGCAGCAACAGGTCGAGCCGGTCCTCGCTCTGCCAGGTGAACATCACTTGGAACAGCGGGTGATAGGCCGCCGAGCGCTCCGGGCTGATCGCCTCGACCAGCAGGTCGAACGGCGCGTCGAGGTTCTCATAGGCTGCCAGTGCCTTGTCGCGAACCCGATCCACCAGCGTGCCGAAGGACGGGTTGGCCGACAGGTCGGCCCGTAACACCCAGGTATTGACGAAGAAACCCACCAACTCGGTC
>JBDSAN010000347.1:0-10387 GCA_039922115.1 Jatrophihabitantaceae bacterium | reverse complement strand
ACCAGGTCCTTGGCCTCCTTGAGGCCGAGGCTGGTGAGGGTGCGCACCTCCTTGATGACCTGGATCTTCTTCTCGCCAGCGGCTTCGAGGATGACGTCGAACTCGTCCTGCTCCTCGGCAGCCTCGGCCGGGGCGGCCCCGCCCGGGCCGGCCGGAGCGGCAACCGCAACCGGAGCCGCGGCGGTGACATCGAAGGTCTCTTCGAACTGCTTCACGAACTCGGAGAGCTCGATCAGGGTGAGCTCCTTGAACGCGTCAATGAGCTCGTCGGTGCTGAGCTTCGCCATGGGATGGCGTCCTTTCTCTCTCGCCGGGAAAGCCGGCTGGGTTTGGGTGGTGCTACTCCGCCGGCTCGGCGGGGCTTTCGGTAGGTGCTTCTGCGGGTGCGCTGTCAGCTGAGCTGTCCTCGGCACTGTCAGCGGTTGCGGCCTCGACCGGCGCGCCGGCCTCCGCTGCATCGCTGCCGTCGCCAGGGGTCTTGTCAGCCAGTGCCTGGGCCAGCCGGGCAACCTGCGACAGCGGGGCCTGGAACAGCCCAGCAGCACGGGTCGGCAGCGCCTTGAGCACTCCGGCAACCTTGGCGAGCAAGACCTCGCGCGACTCGAGATCAGCAATCTTGTTGACCTCGGCAGCGGTGAGCGCCTTGCCGTCGAGAACACCGCCCTTGATAACCAGCAGCGGATTGGTCCGGGCGAAGTCGCGCAAGCCCTTGGCGGCCTCGACCGGATCGCCCTTGACGAAAGCGATCGCGTTCGGTCCGACCAGCAGGCTCTCATCGAGCGCGACGCCGGCCTCGGCTGCGGCGCGCTTGGTCAGGGTGTTCTTCACGACTGTGAAGGTCGTGTCGCGACCGAGCGTGCGACGCAGCTGGCTGACCTGCTTGACGGTGAGACCGCGGTACTCGGCGATCACCGTTGCGGACGAGGTATTGAAGTGTTCGACGATCTCAGCGACCGCGGAAACCTTCTCCTTGTTCGGCATGTTCCTCCTCTCATACAGCTCGTGCCGGGCACCGCGCGGTACACGAGCCCGGCCAGCTCGGAGAAACAAGAACGCCCCGGCGCAGGGCGCACGGGGCGATGAACATCAACGCTGACCGGCCATCCTGCGCGGGTCGCTCCGGCGCTCCGGAGCTGTTCGGTCACACGTGCGCATGCGACGACCAGCGGTCTTCGGGTGGATCAGTCACCGATCGTACGGGCCGGCCACCAGCCGTCCAAATCCGGTCCCTCAGCGAGCCTGCCAGGACGAGCCGAAGCAGACGAACGGAGCCGGCAACGTGGTGCTGCTGGCCGAAGCCTCGGCCAGCGCCTGCGCCGAATCCCGGCCGTCGGCCAGCGCCCGGTGATAGCGGATCATCACGTCAGCGGCCACCTCGTCGTGCACCCGGGCCACACCGCTGATCACGCTGCGCGAACCCAGGTGCAGCAGCACGCTGGTCAGCCCCAGCGCCTCGTCGCCCGGACGGATCGTTGCCTGCCCGAGCTCGCAGGCCGACAGCACCACGTGCTCAGCCGCGCGCGGGTGCTGGTCGAGCTCGTAGGCGAACACCGGCCCATCGGCCAGCCGGATCGAGGAGAACAGCGGGTTCTCCGGTTGATGCTGGCCGTGTGCGGCAACGTGCACGATGGTCGCCTCGGACAGCGCCGGCACCAGGTCGTCCGGCCGAGCCGCCTCCTCGACCCGGATGGTTGCCGAGCCCCAGGTCTCGCCGATCGTCTTCACCTCGTCGCGGGCCCGTGCCAGGTCCGGGCCGGCGAAGGCAGCCACCCGGAGCGGACCGGCCCGTTCGGCCGGCTGGCCGGCCGCCAACCAGGCGGTCGCCGACGGCGCGACGCACACCGGCCGGCCACGCAGGGCCGGTAGCTCGTTCCACGCCAGCGCAGCCAGCGCGCCGGTCGGCACGATCACCAGTTGCTGATCGGGCAGGTCGAGCGGCTGGATCAGTGCCAGCTGCAAGGCAGCCAGCCCGCGCTGGAACGATCGGCCGACCACATCAGCCAGGGCCGCCGGCAGCATCCCGTTGGACAGCACGTCCAGATCGGCTCGTAGCCGGCGGATCTGCTCGTTGACCGCGGTCACCGAGCCCAGCGACTGCACCCGCGCCGAGCCCGCGCTCTCGACGATCGCCGAGAGCTGCCCACCGGTCTGGACGAAGCAGACCAGGACCGAACCGGTGCCGGCCAGCCGCGCCCGGATCTCAGCGACCGGCGCCGGCCGGCGAGCTGCCCCCGAGCCCCGGGTGGACCACGCCCGCGAACGCAACGTCCGCTGGATCTCAGCGATCCGGCGCCGGCTGTCCAGCAACCTCGGGCCCGCGGCCGCCTCGTTCTCGGCGTTGCGGACCTCATCGGTCACCTGTCGCAGCTCGCCGAGCAGGGCTGCGACCTCGTCGTCGGCCGGTGGCCGGACCGGCACCAGCCGGCTGGACGAGGCGCGAGCGCGCTCGACCGCGTCCAGGGCAGCACTCGGACGGCCGGATCGCAGCGCGATCTGCAGGTCCAGCTCAGCCAGCCGGCGGCCGTGGATCGCACTGCCGGTCTGCATATCGATGCTGCCGAATCGGGCCTGGTAGTTCGACAGCTCGGTAAGGCCTCGGCGAGCCTGCCAGCGAGCGGCCGGCTGGTCGCCGACCCGGTAGGCGATGCTGGCCTGCACGAACCGGCTGTGCAACCGAACCGAGATCGAGTCCTCCGGCCGGCTACCGAGGTCGGCGACGATGGCACTGGCCAGCTCGGGCTGGTCGGCATCCAGCCGGGCCTCGGCCTCGATCAGCCTGGCGATCCGGGCCTGGCCGCGCAGGCCGAGCTCGTCGAACTCGGTGGCTAGCCGGCCGGCCGGAACCGCGATCCGGCCGCCCGGCCGGCCACCGGCCAGGTCGGCCTGCAGCAGGACCAGCTCAGCATTGCGTCGCCAGGAATCGTTGTGCCGGCGCCGAAACCGGTTGCGGGCACTGGCCGCCAGCCGCCGAGCAGCCAGGATTTCCCCGCCCAACAAAGCACATTCGGCCCTGGCCAGCTCGACCTCGCCGACGTCCTTGAACAGCCGGTCCTTGCGGAACAGCTCACCGGCCTCTTGCAGTGCCTCGTCGGCGTCCCGATGCAAGCCGGCTTCCAGCAGCACTTTCGCCCTATCAACCAAGGTAACCGCGACCGAGACGTCGGCGTTCAACTGCGCGCTCTGGTCCATCAGCGCCAGCGCAGCGGCAAGGTTTCCGCCGTAGAACTCGATCTCACCGAGGTTGTGGGTGAGCTTGGCCTCCTCCATCCGCAGCCCGTTGTCGCGGGCCACCGAGATGGCCCGGGTGTAGTCGCGGCGAGCCAGCGCGATGTCGCCCAGGAACAGGTGCACCATCCCCCGGTTCATCAGGATGTTGGACTGCGCGGCCGGATCGGCGTACCCGATCAGCTTGACCGCCTCGTCCAGGTGCTGGCGGCCGGCCTCGAACTGGCCGCCGCGCGCTCGCATGTAGCCAACCCCGAGGTGCAGGTACACCGCGACATCGGGATCGCTGGTGTGCTCCAGGTACCGGGTCACCTCGGTGAGCTCAGCCAGGCCGGCGTCCAGGCCGCGCAACTCGGACTCGCTGGACGCGGCGTTGACGGTCAGCCGGGTATGCAGCACCCGGCGTTGCAGCTCCAGCGTCCCGGTCGCGGCGCGTTCGACCAGCGTGATCCCCCGCCGGAACAGCAGCAGCGCCTGCGCCGGCCGGCCCGCGTTGTGCTCAGCCAACCCCCTGAGCCGCAACTTGTGGGCGCGCCCGAGCGCTCGGTCGTCCACCTCGGCCATGGCGCACTCCAACCCATCCCCGTAGCGACCCGGCTAGCCTGCCGTGGACTGATTGTCTCCAGTCCTGACCGACAGTGGTAGCGCCGCGCCGCCAGCGGGTCCGGTTAGCTGGTCTTGGCAGCGGGTGGCCGCTTCACCTTCGCGGTCGCGGTGACCGCAGCCCAGCCGCGGGCCACCACGGTGTCGCGATCGATGACGTCCTTGTTGGTGCTCGCCGCGATCTGGCTCAGGATCTCACCCGCCAGCACCGGTGAGGCGAACGAAGTGCCGCTCCAGACCGCGAAACCACCACGGAAGTCGTCCGGATCGATGGTGGCACGCCGGCCCCGATGGGTCAGGCTCACCGACGCGGCCGCCTGTACCGAGCCGTTCATGGTGGACGGCAGGCAGCTGACCACCGCGGCGCCGACCCGGAAGCAGCTCACCCAGTCCCCGTCGTTGGAAAACATCGCCTTGGTGCGCAGGTTCGGGTTGTAGGCGCCGACGCTGACCACCGGGCAGGCATCGGCCACCACCTTCAGCCGCGAACCGCTGTGCGGGGCGAAACCGGCCGGGTACATGTGCCGGCTGGTGGCGTCGTTGCCGGCGCAGGCGACGACGACAGCGCCGAGCCGGCCAAGGTGGCGTAGCGGCCGGATCAAATGGCTGTCGAAGGCGACCGCGGCAGGCAACTCGTGGTAGTAACCCAGCGATAGCGAGACCACGTCGACCAGCAACTCGGGTCGCTGGTGCTTGATCGCGATCGCCTGCCGGACGGTGAGCCGGTTCAGCGCGCGCAGGAAGTCCCATTCCGGAATCGCGCCGTCGCCGTGCACCACCCTGATCATCAGGATGTTCGCGTCCGGGCAGGTTTGCCGGATGATGCCGGAGATGAAGGTGCCGTGTCCGGAGGCCGGGTCGAGCACGCCCTCGAGCGGGTCATCGAGGGTCGAGTGGGTTTCCGGGTTCGGACCGTCCGCGTCGGTCATTCCGATCGACAGGTTGCCGACCCTCGGCCGCCGGTTGACGATGCTGTTGGGTAGCCATCGATGGCTGCCGGCACCGGTATCCAGGATTGCCACCACCGGCCGGCGGCCGACCCAGTCGGCGTCCTTGCAGCGGTTCGGTTCCGCGCCGAGGAAGGCCACCGGCTCCCGGCCACCTTGCCCGGCCAGGCCGTAGGTCTGACTGGGCGTGCTCACGCCGCCGATGCCCATGAAGCCACCGATCCCCATGAACCCGCCGATGCCCATGAAGCCACCAATGCCCATGAAGCCACTCGGGTCGTCGGTGGAGTTGGCGGCCATCAGGTGATCGAGGGAGACCTCGTCCACGAGCCGGCGATCCTTGCTCCGGGCGATCGCCCGGAACCGCTGCAGCACCGACCAGGCATCCGGTGGAGCCAGCGGCTGATCCGGGTTGATCGGCACGATCTGCACCCGGGACACCAGGATCTCGCGAGCCAACGCCTCCAGTGAGTCCGGCGCGGGGGCGGCGTCCTGGTAATCACCGGACTCCTGGCCACGACGGTCCTCGCGCCGGCACAACCGCAGCAGTTCGGCGTCGTAGTCCACCTTCTTGGAGATCTCGAAGTCCGGGCCGGCCGCGTCGTTCAGCATTCCCCGCAGGGTCGCGCTCAGCTCACCGTGCACCAGCAGGTTCGCACCGACAAACACCGTCGGCCGGATCCGCTGCCCCTCGAAAAGCTGGGCGGTCGTGGGATCGAGCACCCGGCTGTTGTGCCGGTTGAGCACATAGGCCGGCGGGCTGAGGCTCGGCTCTTTGCGTCGCGGTGGAACCGAGTTGTCTGATGGTGGCTGGGTCATGCCTGCTACTCCCGGTGAGTTCGCGAACGGGATCGGACGGCGCACAGCCGGACGGCACGTCCGGTGCTGGTCGGCGGGCTCAGATCTCGACTGCCGGCGTCACCACCGGCGGATGCGCCGAGCCATCCGCAGCCCGGACGATGAACCTGGTGAGGCCGTGTTCGACGTCGGCGAAGACGAACCGGCCGTCCTCATCGGCAATGACCTGCCGGGATTCGCCGGACTGATTCAGTTCGACCGATGCCTGCCCGCCGGGCGCGGCCCAGCCGTCGATGCGGACCCGGTCCGGACCGTCGGCGCTGATGGTGACCATCGTGGTCAGGCTATCGCTGGTGAAGGTGAGGGTCTTGACCGCGCTGGTCTGCTCGCCGCCACCGCGCCCGGCCATCTCGGCCTGCGGCATCAGCTGAAGTTGGGCGATCTCGAATTGCAGCGCATCCAGCGTGATGGCGAACTGCAACCGCTCGACGAGGTCATCCGGCACCGGATCAACCCGTTCGAACAGCCTGGCAACCCCGGTGAGTATCTGCTCGTCCCGCGCGTCCAGTGGCTGGGCCGCGAGCGATTCCCAGGCAGGAATCTCGGAGGTGTTCATCGAAGCTCCCATCGAGCATCAGTGGTGAGACTAGCGCGAAGCTTCGCAAGGCACCGGCCACGTGTTGGGCCGATGCTGCCTACCGGCATCCGCAGGGCGCGGGCCAGTTCGACATAGTCGGGACGGTCGGCGAAGGCGATCACCCGGAGCAGTTCCCGGCACCGGTCAGGCAGTTGCGCGATGTGCGCCCAGAGCAGCTTGTCGTCGGCTCCCTGCAGGGCCAGGTTCTCCGGCAGGTCGGTGTCCGGAGTAGGCATCGCGTCCTCATCGATTTCGTACGGGACTTGCCGGGACTGCCCGCGCAACACCCGCCAGGCCTCCCGACGCGCGGCAACCAGCATCCATTGCAGCACCGCCCTCGGGTCGGTGATCGAATCGGCGTGGCTGACCAACGCCAGCCAAGTTGTCTGCAGCACGTCCTCGGTGGATTCGCGATCCATCCGCTGCGCGCGCACGGTGTGCCACAGGATCGGGGTCAGCATCGCGACCAGCTCACCCATCGCGGCTGACTCACCCTCGCGGTAGCGCTGAAAGACCTCGCCAGCTCTGCTGGCGAGGGTGCCATGTTCGGCCTCGGCATTGATCATGATTGCCACATCTGATTACGCAGACTCCACCGCTGTCGAACGGGTCTGCTTCCCTCCCGCCCGAGCCTAGGACCTCACTGTTCGAGAGCAAGGAGATTTCCTGGCGGGTTCTGATACCGACCGTTCAAAAGTGGGGCGATTGGCGAAATTCGCGCGAGAAATTTTCCCGCCAGAGGTATCAGGGGCCTCGCTGGTGGCTCTGCATCGACGTGACCGGCTCGCCGCGGTGGCGCGCTCACATCGGGGGGACGTACCAAAGGCCGACCGAGGAGTGCCTCGGCAATTGGTATGACCGGGTGAGCGCGCGTACCGCGGCGGGCCGGCTATGAACAGCACGCAGCCCGGTCACCTTCAGGTGACCGGGCTGCGTCGTGCCTGGTGGGCGCTCAGGCCTGATTGGTGTCTTCCAGCAGGTTGCGGGTCCGGTTGACGTCTACCGGAATGCCGGGGCCCATCGTGGTGGAGAAGACGACCTTGCGCAGGTAGCGACCCTTGGCCGAGGACGGCTTGGAGCGCAGCACCTCGTCCAGCGCGGCACCGTAGTTCTCCACCAGCTTCTCAGCCGGGAACGACGCCTTGCCGATGACCAGGTGCAGGTTGGACTGCTTGTCCACCCGGAAGGTGATCTTGCCGCCCTTGATATCGGCCACTGCCTTGGCCACGTCCGGGGTGACGGTTCCGGTCTTCGGGTTCGGCATCAGCCCACGCGGGCCGAGGATCCGGGCGATCCGGCCAACCTTGGCCATCTGGTCCGGGGTGGCGATGGCGGCGTCGAAGTCCAGGTAGCCGTCGGTGATCTCAGCAATCAGGTCGTCGCTGCCGACCTTGTCCGCGCCGGCTGCCTCTGCGGCTGCGGCCTGCTCGCCGGTCGCGAACACGATCACCCGAGCGGTCTTGCCGGTTCCGTGCGGCAAGCTGACCGTGCCACGCACCATCTGGTCGGCCTTGCGAGGGTCGACGCCGAGGCGCATCGCAACCTCGACGGTGCTGTCGAACTTGGCCGGCGCCGCCTGAGTGGCGATCTTGGCTGCTTCCAGCGGGCTGTAGATCTTGTCGGGCTCGATCAGCTTCGCGGCCTCGGTGTAGGCCTTACTGCGCTTGCTCATTCGGTACTCCTTCAGGTGCTAGTGGTCAGGCAGGCACCGACTCTCGGCGCCCTCCCACGCGTGCTGGCCGCAACGGCGGCCGGGTTCTGACTAGTCCGAAACCGTGATCCCCATCGACCGGGCGGTGCCGGCGATGATCTTGGCGGCCTGGTCGATGTCGTTGGCGTTGAGGTCTTCCATCTTGGTCTGGGCGATCTCGCGGACCTGGGCCATGCTGACCTTGGCGACCTTGGTCTTGTGCGGCTCGCCGGAGCCCTTGGGCACCCCGGCCGCGGCCAGCAGCAGTCGCGCCGCCGGTGGCGTCTTGGTGACGAAGGTGAACGAGCGGTCTTCATAGACCGAGATCTCGACCGGGACGACCTGGCCGCGCTGGGATTCGGTGGCGGCGTTGTAGGCCTTGCAGAACTCCATGATGTTCACGCCGTGCTGGCCGAGCGCCGGGCCCACCGGCGGTGCCGGGTTGGCGGCCCCAGCCTGGATCTGCAGCTTGATGATCGCGGTGAGCTTCTTACTCTTGGGAGGCATCGTTGTTCTCGTCTTCTGTGTGGCAGTTGGTTGGCTGGACGTCTGGTCTGATCGGTCGGCGCTAGATCTTCGAAACCTGGCTGAAGGACAGCTCGACCGGCGTCTCGCGGCCGAAGATCGAGACCAGCACCTTCAGCTTGGAATGCAGTGGATCGATCTCGTTGATGGTGGCGGGCAGCGTTGCGAACGGGCCGTCCATCACGGTGACTGATTCGCCGATCTCGAAATCGACCACCTCGACCGGGGCACCGCCGCCGGACTCGGCAGATCCGGCCGACGAGCCCTTGCCGACCGCTGCCGCCTTCTGGGTGGCCGGGGCCAGGATCTTGATGACCTCGTCCATCGACAGCGGCGAGGGCTTTGAGGTGGCGCCCACGAACCCGGTCACGCCGGGGGTGTTACGAACAGCGCCCCAGGAGTCGTCGGTCAGGTCCATCCGAACCAGGATGTAGCCCGGAAAGACCTTGCGGTTGACCTGCTGGCGCTTGCCGTTCTTGATCTCGACGACCTCTTCGGTCGGCACCTCGACCTGGTAGATGTAGTCCTCCATGTCGAGGGAGGAGATCCGGCTTTCCAGGTTCGTCTTGACCTTGTTCTCGTAGCCGGCATAGGAGTGCACGACAAACCAGTCGCCCGGCGCCCGGCGCAATTCCGCGCGCAGTTCCTCGATCGGATCGAGCTCGGCAACCGGCTCATCGGCGACCTGCTCGTCTGCGGCCGGCGCCGCATCGGCGGTACCGAGCTCTGCGGCGGCCTCGGCCCAGGCCTCGTCAGCGCGCCGCTCGGCGGCCTCGTTGTACTTCTCCTCGGCGCTCACCCCGTAGACCTGCTCCTCGACGTTCAGGGCAGGCAGGCCATTGCGGGTCGCCGAGGCCGGCTCCGGGCTTTCGCCATCGGAGGTGGCGGCATCGTTGTCGAACTCGCTCACAGGTTCTCTTCCTTGCTGTTGGTCGGGCAGGTGGCCTTCGTTCGGCCGCGGGGTTCGGTGGCCGTCGGCCTAGCCGAACACCGCCAGGACGAGCTTGGCGAGCCCGAGGTCGAGCAGTGCCACCACCGTCACCATGATCACCACAAAAACCATGACCACGACCGTGTAGGTGGTCATCTCACGACGCGAAGGCCACAGCACCTTGCGCATCTCGGACACGGTTTCGCGGGTACGGCGCTGCAAGGCTCGCAGCAGGGCAGGAAGCCACCGCCACAGCAGGCCGAGACCGCCGGTCGTTTCCCGGTCGGGTCGCGAAGCCGGCGCAGGTGCGGCCTGTGTCTCAGTCACCGTTACTCCTCTCGCGCACCGCTTCGCGCCCACTACGTGAACGCGCCGCGGCGCTGATGGCGCAGGGGCGGCAGGACTCGAACCTGCAACCGCCGGTTTTGGAGACCGGTGCTCTACCAATTGAGCCACGCCCCTCCACACGAAGCGACAATCCGCCGGACGGCCGATTCCGTGAAGGTGGATCCCGCAAACCGGCTAAGCCTGACGCATCGTTACCCGCAGGGCAGCGGAGCAGCGAGAAGCGCGCATGCTTGCGCACGGCCGACGTGGACCCGAGAAGCAAGTGTAGGGCGTCGGCTCGCCAGGTCCAAAAGCGGCGGCCCAGCCAGCGCAATCCCCGCGACAGCGGCCCCGGCTGGCCGGGGCGACCCGATCGAATTCCCACTAGTTGGGATAACTTTCCCGCGACAGCTAACAGCTCTCGGCGATCTGGAACCATGGAGCAATGGGCATCCGGATTTCCGACCGTATCGCGAGCATCGCTGAATCGGCCACGCTGGCCGTCGACGCCAAGGCCAAGGCACTCAAAGCTGCTGGCCGGCCGGTCATCGGCTTCGGCGCCGGCGAGCCTGACTTCGCCACCCCGGACTACATCGTCGAAGCAGCGGTCGCGGCTGCTCGCGATCGGCGCTACCACCGGTACAGCTCGGTCGCGGGCTTGCCGGAGCTGCGGGCCGCGATCGCGGCCAAGACCCTGCGCGACA
>JBDSAN010000346.1:0-10248 GCA_039922115.1 Jatrophihabitantaceae bacterium | reverse complement strand
CGAGGGTGTCCAGGCACGAGACCTTGCGTGAGTTGCTGCACGCGGGCCTGGCCAAGCTGGGCATCCGGCCGCTGGTATCGGCGGCCGCGCAGCGAGCCAACGGGGTTACCGTCTGCCTGCTGCCAGGGGGAGTGGACGAGCAGGAACTGCTGATCGCCGCTGCCGAACAGGGCGTGGTGCTGCAGGCCGGCACGCTGCCGGAACTGGCCGGACGGACCTTCCGGATCGGGCATATGGGCTCGGTGAACGCGGTCGCGATCGGCCGCACGCTGACCGCGATCGAGCTCGCATTGGACAGTTGCAGGCCGGGCCGCTGAGGCGTCCCATCGACGGATGGATCCAGAACATGCAGATATTTCTCGCGCAGCGGTTGTGCGTGTCGGTGGAGGATGTCGATTTTCTCAACCCGAATCGGCTGCAGGACGGGCGTGAGTGCGGCGTCCGGCTGGAGCTTCGGCTGGCCGAGGCCGACACCCTGCCGGCCTCGATCTACGCCTCGCGCGGCCTGTCGGTGAGTCGCGGGCTGTGCCGCTTCGACCTGCTGGAATCAGCACCTGGTGCTCAGGATCGGATGCACTGGCATCCCGAAATGCCCAATGGTGAGGGACGTAAACGGCTCTACGACGATGAGTTGAGCGCGCACCCGCTGGCCTGGTTGCACAGCATGCTCACCGACGGCCTGGGGTTGCTGGCCACCGCCGGGATCCCCGACGTCGAGCGGTTCGCCGCCGATGCCAAAGTGCTGGCCAGGCTGAGCGATGCCATCGTCGCCGACACCGGAACCCGGCTGAACCGGATGCGTTCGGTGATCTGGCCGGTGGTCGAGCGGCGCGACGAGCGTGGCATGGCCGTCCTGGACTGAGCGGGCTGCGATGCGAATCCTGGTAGTGGGCGCGGGCGCGACCGGCGGGTACTTCGGTGCCCGGCTGATCCAGGCCGGCCGTGAGGTCACGTTCCTGGTCCGGCCGGCTCGGGCGGCCCAGTTGCGGGCCACCGGGCTGCGGGTCCGGACGCCGCGCGAACAGCTGTGGTTCGAGCCGCGGCTGGTGACCGCGGCCAACCTCGATAGCAGCTATGACCTGCTGTTACTGGCGGTCAAGGCCTACAGCCTGCGTGCCGCTGCCCGCGAGCTGACCGCTGCGGTCGGCCCGCGGAGCCTGATCCTGCCGTTGCTGAACGGCATGCGACATCTGGAGATCCTGGCCGGCCGGTTCGGGGACCGGGCGGTGCTGGGCGGCCTGTGCCAGCTCACCACGGTGACCGAGCCGGACGGCACCATCTGCCAGCTCAACGAGCGGCACGAGCTGGTGTACGGCCCGCGGCAGGCAACACCGCCGGCCTTGCTGGCCGAGGCGGCCGCGGCGCTGGCCTCGAGCCGCTTCGTGGCCCGGCAATCGGGCGACATCCTGGCTGAGATGTGGGCCAAATGGGTGCACGTTGCGGCCGTCGGTGCGCTGACCTGCCTGATGCGAGCCACCGTCGGCGAGGTGATCGCGGTGGCTCGGGGCGCCGCCTTCGCCGAGCGGGTGCTCGCCGAGTGCGCCGCAGTCGCTGCCGCGGCCGGGCATCCGATCGAGCCGGCGGCTCTGGCGGCAACCCGAGCCACGATCACCGAGCCGGGTTCGCCGGCCGCGACCTCGCTCTACCGCGACCTGATCGAGCACCGAGAGGTCGAGTCCGAGCAGGTGATCGGTGATCTGGTGGATCGCGCAGCAGTGCTGGGCGTGCCGGTTCCGCTGCTGGAACTGGTGCGGATTCACCTGGAGGTGTATCAAGCGGGGCTACCGACAACGGCTGGCGCGGCGGCCCAGCGGCAGGGCACTACATCCGCTCGGGTACCTGAATTCCGATCAGCGACAGGCCCAACACCAGCGCGTCCGAGCTGAGTTGGGCCAGCACCAGCCGGGAATCGCGTACTGGTGCGGGCACGTCGGCGGCCAGGATCGGGCACTTCTCGTAGAAGGTGGTGAAGGCCGACGCGGTCTCGAACAGGTAGCCACACAGCTTGTGCGGGGCGTACCCGCTGACCGCCGCTTCGATGGTTGTCGGCAGTTGCAGCAGCTTCAACGCTAACGCGCGTTCGGCTGATGTGTTCAGCACAATCTCGGTACCGGGGCCAGGTAGCTGACCGGCCTTGCGCAGCACCGATCGAATCCGCGCGTTGGCGTACTGCAGGTAGACCGAGGTGTTTCCCTCGGTAGACAGCATCCGGTCCCAGGTGAAGATGTAGTCACGCGCTCGGTCGCTGGACAGGTCCGCGTACTTCACCGCGCCGATGCCGACCGTGCGGGCAAGCTCAGCCCGTGTCGCGTCGTCCAGGTCAGCACGGTCAGCCATCGCCTCGGCCGCGTGCGCGATCGCTTCGGACAGCAGGTCCGACAGCTTGACCGACTCGCCCGAGCGGGTACGGATGGTCTTACCGTCCTCGCCGAGCAAGGTGCCGAAACCGATGTGCACCGCCTGGTTGCGCTCGGTCAGGTAGCCGGCCAACCGGCTGGCGGCGAAGATCATCTGAAAATGCTGGGCCTGCGGAAGCCCTACGACATAAAGCAGATCGTCGATGCCACGCTCGCCGATCCAGTACCGGACGGTGGCCAGGTCGGTGACCGCGTAGCCGTAACCGCCATCGCCCTTGCGAAGGATCAGCGGTAGCGGTTCACCTTCGCGATTGCTGAATCCGGGCGGAAAGATGCAGACCGCGCCATTGCTCAGCTGGGTCAGGTCCTTTCGCTCCAGGTCGGCCACGGTGTCATCGAGCATCGGGTTGTAGAAGCTCTCGCCGTAGATGTCGGCGGCCGACAGCTCGATGCCCAGCAACGCATAGAGCTGCTCGAAGTGCCGGGTGGTCTCATCCACCAGTTGCTGCCACAGCTGCAGGGTGCGGTCATCGCCGCCCTGCAACTGCACCACCCGAGCCCGGGACCGGTCGGCGAAAGCTGGATCTGCTTCGAATTTCTCCCTGGCCTGCCGGTAGAAACCGTTCAGGTCCTCGATGCCGCTGCGCGAGCCGTCCCAACCGATGTCAAGCAGGTGCTCGATCAACATGCCGAATGGGGTTCCCCAGTCACCAAGGTGATTGTGCGGCGTGACCTGGTGGCCGGCAAAGCGCAGCAGCCGCAGGATCGCGTCGCCGATGATGGTGGAACGCAGGTGCCCGACATGCATTTCCTTGGCCACGTTCGGGCTGGAGTAGTCCAATGCGAAGTGCCGGGGGTTGGCCACCTTCGGCACCCCGAGCCGCTGGTCGCCGACCAGCTTGGCGGTCGCGGTGGCCAGCCACCGGGCCTGGATGACGAAGTTGATAAAGCCCGGACCGCTGACCTCCGGCGTTTCGGCAAGGTCAGCGACCTGCAGCTGATCGGCCAGCTGGGCGGCGACCGCGCGCGGCGGCAGGCCGACCCGCTTGGCCAGGCTCATCGCGATATCGCACTGGTAATAGACGCCGGGTCGGGTGGACGGGCGCACCATGGTGTTCTCGACCGGGAGCTCGATGTCGAATGCGGTTCGCAACGCCTGGGCCACTCGATTGCGAAGTTCCAGTCCCGGATCGCCTGCCACAACGGCTTCCTCTTTCATGCCTCTAGTCCCAGCTGTTCTCGGCGAAGTGTTTCAGGTCAGCGATCGGCCGCAGCATCGGGGCTTGCTCCGAGGCGGTCCAGATCGTGCGTTGGGCAACCGAGAGCGCCAGTTCGCTGCACCAGTACGCCCGCAGGAATTCCGCGTCGGAAGGCACGGCAGGGGTCGTCGCGAGGCTGAACGTGACCCTGCGGCGCTGGCCGCCGGCCAGCTCGACCGCGTGCAGCGCTGGCTCGATGTGGTAGCCGAACTGGCGAGCCCGACGCACGGTCAGCCCGACCCAGCCACGTACCGGCCTGGACAGCGGATTGCTCAGCTGCACCCCGACCTCGACCGGTTGGCCCGATGGCAGCACCGGATCAAGAGCCAGCTGGACGGCCGGCACCTGCTCGGGCCGGTCCCAGATCGTGCCGCAGGTTCGGCAGATTCCGACCAGTCGCCTGATCTCGCCGGCCAGCGATGATTGGACGGTCCGCGCGCTCACCTCGTCGCCGCAGTACGGGCACGGCTCGGCGGCCCGGTGCCCGGTGACGGTGAAGCTGCCGTCCTCGAAAAGGCATTGCTCGTGAAAGGTGAACCCCCGCGCCGAAGCCGTGCGCTGCAGGTAGTGCTCGCACAGCTCGCGATCCATCGCATTGATCGACTGCTCGGTGGTTGCCGCTCGGTGATCGGCATCCTGGCAGGCCAGCAGGTCGAACCGGGCCCGGTCAGCTTGGCGGACCAGGTAGGTCGCGCTCGATCGCCATTCCGGTTCCAGGTTCTTGAGCTTCGTGCGGTAGCGCCGCAGCAGCTTGCCGTAGCCGTGCAGGTTCGCCATCGCGGCCTGCACCGCACCGATTGCCTCGGCGCCGGCCGGCCGGTCGCTGACAATGACCTCGAAATCCAGGCCGTCCAGGCGTGCCGGGCCGAACAGGAACACCGTTGCCGAACCGTCCGGTTCGGCAACGGTGGCGCAATGGAGCGGTGGCTGCGCCGAGCCTTCGGCGAAGCGAGCCTGCAAGCCGGTGCCGAATCGATCGACCCGAATGCTGAGGTACTCGGCCCCGATGCCGGTGTAGCGCACTCGCACCTGGCAGGCATCCTCGAACCGGTGCTGGCTGCCGGTGATCGGCGGTGGTTCGAACAGCACCCGCTCGCCCTCACCGAGCACCTGATAGCTCGGCGAGTCCGGGCCGATGAACGGCAGCGCGCAATTGAGCAGCCGGACCGCCTCGCCGAGCGGCCGGCCGCCGCGCAACAACCGGTACAGAAAAAGGTATTCCGCGCTCGCGCCGATCACCACGCCGGTCGCGGTGACCACCGCGCTGGTGCCACCTTCCTGCGCGCTGAAGGCCAGCGAGAACTCCGGGCCGAACAGCCCGGTGTTGCCGAGCCGTAGCACGTTACAGCCGCCGATCACGATCGCGCCGGCAGCGAGTTCGCCGATCGGTAGCAGCTCGCCGGCCTTTACGCAGCTGCCGGTGCTGACACAGGTCGGGACGAAGCCGGTGCGTTCGGCCTGCTGGTAGCTGGCCGAACGCCCGCACAGGCCGTCCTGGCCGAGGTGAAACAGGTCCTCTCGGCTATGGCCCCACATCATCAGCAGGTCCGGCGAAGGCAACGCTCGAATCGCGGCGACGGTGAGATCCTCACCCGCCACGCAGGTGATCGAGGAATCGGCA
Organism: Jatrophihabitantaceae bacterium; assembly: GCA_039922115.1. Taxonomy (GTDB): domain Bacteria; phylum Actinomycetota; class Actinomycetes; order Mycobacteriales; family Jatrophihabitantaceae; genus Jatrophihabitans_A. Next base: position 5,011 of record JBDSAN010000346.1, on the reverse strand, counting down.
CCGACGCCGAGCATCGGCTCGGCGAACAGCCCGATGCTGCTGTTGACCAAGTCGTTGCGGTGCCGGTGGTGATGGGCGACCACGGTGGTCAGGATCGGCAATGTGCGAGCGGTGAGAAAGCTCAGCGGACGGCCCGGAAACGACACTCCGGACAGCTGCTCAGCCGATACGTTGAACGAGATTGCCTCAACGATGTCAGCCTGAACTCGACTCGCCAGCTGGTCTGGCGGCGCGCAGATGCTGACCGGGCCGGTGCTTGCCGGCAGCGCCGCTACCAGTGCCTTGGGGCTGTCGTACCAGGCGAAGGACCGGCCGGTCAGGTGCGCGTGCAGCATTGCCGGCAATGCCCAGGACGGGTCGCCGAACCCGAGCACCACCCCGTTGGCTGCTGGCTGATTCGCCCGGGCAGCGGCGTACCAGTCGGTAACCGCTGCTGTCGTCGGCAGGTCGGCCAGCATTGCCAACTCAGCCAACGTCGATGAGGCCGGTTCCAGCACTGGAATCGGCCGGCTGCGGGCTTGGCCAGCCGGTAGCCCGAGCGCTTGGATCACCGCGTCGGCGTAGCCGGCAGGCGACTGGAACGACACCGACCCGAACGACACCGACCCGAACGACAGGTTGTGTCCCACGATGATCACCTTCCGCGCGGCGGCCCAGGCCATCACCCAAGCACAGAACTACCCACGGATGGACATACCGCAGCGAATCCGCGCGCCAGCTTTATGGCCTAGCTCAGTCGGCCGGCAGGCTCGGTTCGGCGAAGCTGCAGCCGAGCTCGGCCAGCCTGCGTTGCTCGCCGAGTGACTGCAGCCGGCCGATCTGGCCCAGCCGGCCGGCCGCCGCCCCGGTGAAGCCGAGGTAGCCGTACAGCGGCAGTAGCGTGCAACCCCTGGCCCGCTTGGCCTCCGACGCTGAGATGCCGTACCAGACCGTGCGTATTCCGTGTTCGGCCGCCCAGCCAGGAACGTCCTGATAGACAAGGACGAAGTAGCTGCTGGCCACTGGGTCATCGTCATCGAATCCGGACGAGCGGACGTGCAGGGCCTGCCTGGCCCGGTCATGCAGGGCCAGCACGAAGCCGATCGTCCGGCCTTCGCGTTCGGCGGTGAGCACCAGGCAGTGCTCACCGGCGACCTGCTGGATATCGCTGAATTCCTTGCGGGTGGCAGCCAGCTCGGTGCTCATACCGTGCTTGGCGCGCAGCCGGGCCTGCAGCCGCACCACGTCCTCGGTGATCGCGTCCGGGCCGTAGTGCGTGACGGTGCGCAGGCCGTGAGCGAGATAGTCCTGCATTTCCTTGGCGAACCTGCTGCGCCGACGGCTGCGCAGGCTGGCTTGGTACTCGGCCCGGCTGGTCACGTCCGGGATCGACAGGCAGGACTCGGCGCCGAGTAGCACCTGGCAGTAGCCGCCGGCCGTGGCCGCCGGTTCGATGATCGCGCGATCTGACTCGCCCAGGTGCAGGATGGCGTAGCTGCGACAGCCAAGGCCCGCCGCGACCTCGGCCAGGATCGCCGGCAGTCTCTGCAACACCAGCTCCCGACTGACCGGCGCATCGGCGATCATCGAAACGCCGTGATCGGTGCCCCGGCTGCTGAGGGCCACCGACGGGTACTGGCCGGCGCGCAGGTTGTCCAGGCCGGTGAGCAACTGCTGGTAGGACGCCTGCTGCTCGCTCGTCAGGCGGGCTGAATCACCGAAGGCACGCTCGTCGCCGATGATCGCGGCGCTGTTGAGAAAGAACGGGCCGTGGTCGGCGCCGGACAGCATCAGCGGTGCGACGGCGCACAACCGGCCCTCGGCAGTCTCGATGAGCAGGTAGCGGAAGTCATCGTCGTTGGCCCGGGCCATGAAGCTCAGCCACGGCCGATCGCTCCACCAGCTATTGCCGAGCACGTGCTGGCTCGGTAGCTCAGAATGCGGCACCACCCGGCCGCTGAGCGCGATCACTGCTGCCACGACTGTCCCCCGGAAGCTCTCTCGGCCGGCGCGTAGTGCATCGCCCGACGTCGCGCGATGACGGCTAGTATCACATATGCGGCCTTCGTCGCTTCGTTAGCGCGCGAGTTCTGCTCGCGATTTTCTGGCGAACCGATATTGCACGGGGTAATCGTCCGGCTGCAATTGCCGGACTAGGATCGATGATTGCCGGGGTGGCGGAACTGGAAGACGCACTCGCATACTCAGCGGGCGGACTGCGGTCCATTGGGGGTTCGAATCCCTCACCCGGCGCCAAATTCTTGACGTTGCGCGGTATTGCAATTGCCGCGATAGAAGTGCGGTGGTCGAGCCGGCCGGTAGGTTGTCCGCATGCCTGGTGAAGCCCTTAACGAGCTGGCTCCGATTCAGCGCCGGCTCAGCAGGTTCGGCGCGGGAATTCGCGAAACCTGGCTACAGGCTGATCGCACGGCGCGAGCGCTCACCTTCGCGACCGCGACCACTCAGCTGGGCAGCGGCGCCTTCTACGCGATCAGCGCGATCTTCTTCTCCCAGGTAATTGGATTGCGGGCAGCCCAGATCAGCTTCGGCCTGGCCTGCGCTGGGATTGCTGGCGTCCTCGGCGCGCTGACCGGTGGCTACGTGGCCGCTCGGGTCGGTTCCCGAGCGACCCTGTTGGTGTCGCTGCTGATCCTCGGCCCAACGATCGCCTGCTACACGCTGGCCAACGGCGAGCTCAGCTTCGTGCTGCTCGCCTCGTCGATCTCGATCATCCGGGGCTCGGCCTCCACCGCGCGTACCGCGCTGATCGCCTCGGTCTACACCGGTGCTGAACGGGTCGGCCTGCGCGCGCGGCTGCGGGTGGTCACCAATATCGCGGTCGGGCTCGGGGCGGTGCTGGCCGGAATCGCGCTGGCCGTCGGAACCAGGACGGCCTTCAGCACAGCAGTGGTGCTGGTTGGGGTGCTGACCCTGCTCAGCGCGTTGCCGATGCTCGGTGGTGGGATTCGGGACGACCGGGTGCACCGGCCGCGCACCGGCACCGGTCGGCGAAAGGCCCGCTCGACCGGTCAGTCGCCGTTTGCGGACCCTCGATACCTCGGGGTGACGCTGCTGGTCGGCATCAACGCGATGTACTTCGCGCTGATCGACTTCGGCGTGCCGCTCTGGGTTACCCAGCACACCGCGGCGCCCAGGGCGATCGTGTCGATCCTGATCGCGACCAACACCGCGGTCGTGGTGCTGACCCAGGTGGCGGCCTCGCGCGGCACCCACGAACTCATCGGCGCCGGCCGTGCGGCGTTTCGGGGCGCCAGCCTGATCGCCATCGCCTGCCTGGTGTTCGCCGGCTCCGGACGCGGCGGGGCGGTGCCGGCGGTGATCCTGCTGTTCGTCGCGGTGCTGGTGATGTCCGGGGGCGAGGCGCTGGGGGAGGCCGGTTCTTGGGGCCTCACCATGGAAATGGCCAACCCGAACAACCAGGCCCGCTATCAGGGGGTTGCCGAGATGGCCTACACCGGCGGCCAGACGCTGGGGCCGCTGGTCATCTCGGCCACCGCGCTGTCGTTCGGCGGCTGGGGCTGGGCGGGACTGGCCGCCATGTTCGCGCTGTCGGGCCTGGGGCTGCAGGTATTGGCTCGGCAGGGCGCCCGGCAGGCTGCTGGCCAGCGATGGACGTCCCAACCCGGCTGAGCTCAGCCCGGCTGATATCCCGCTGGCGGGACGTAGCAGGCGCTCGGATTCGCCTGGAAGTCGCGCTCGGACTTTCCGCCGGTACGGCCGGCTGCTGCCAATCCCGTGATAGGTCTGGGGCCTGCCAATCAGCTGTGCGGGAGGCTTTGTGTTTCTTTCTCGGGGACAACTCGCCGAGTTACCATCAGCACGTCCGCGTCACAATGCGAGCCCTCGCGCATTGTGGACGATGGTCGGGCCAGCATTTGTCGCGGCCATCGCATATATCGACCCCGGCAATTTCGCTACCAATTTCTCGGCCGGCGCCAGCTATGGCTATCGCCTGTTCTGGGTGGTCATCGCAAGCAATTCGGTGGCGGTGCTGATCCAGTTCCTCAGCGCGAAGCTCGGGGTGGCCACCGGCCGTGACCTGGCCACGATCTGCCGGGACGAGTTCAGCCGGCCGGTCACGGTGCTGCTCTGGCTGCAGGCTGAGGCGGTCGCGGTGGCCACCGACCTGGCCGAGGTGGTCGGTGGCGCGGTCGCGCTGCGGCTGCTGCTCGGCGTGCCGCTGGTGGCAGGTGGCGTGCTGACCGCGCTCACCTCGATCGCGCTGCTCCGGATCCAGAACCGGAGCACCCGCCGGTTCGAGGCCGCGATCATCGTGATCCTGCTGGCCTGCGCGCTGGCGTTCGGCTACCTGCTCTCGCGCACCGGCGCCTCGGCAGCGGGCCTGGCCGGCGGCCTGCTGCCGGGCTTTGCCGGCAATGACAGCGTGCTGCTCGCGACCGGCATGCTCGGCGCGACCGTGATGCCGCACGTGGTTTTCGTGCACTCGGCGCTGACCTCGGATCGGTACCGGCAGCTGCGCAGCACCGCCGGTGAGCGGCGGGCGATCCTGCGGGTGCTCAAGCTCGACGTGCTGCTCGCGATGGGGGTCGCCGGCCTGATGAACGCGGCGATGCTGGTGATCGCCGCGCAGGGCATCGGCCGGCACCGGCCGGGCGCATCGGACACGCTGGTCGAGGTGCACAGCCAGCTCGGTCAGCGGTGGGGCCCGTCCACCGCGGCGGTGTTCGCGGTGGCGCTGCTGCTGTCCGGCGTCGCGTCCACCGCGGTTGGTGCCTATGCCGGACAGGTGGTGATGGCCGGCTTCCTGCATCGGGTCGTTCCGCTGTTCCTGCGCCGTTCGGTGGCGCTGGTGCCGGCGCTGTTGCTGCTCAGCTGCGCCAGCCCCACCACCGTCCTGCTCTGGTCGCAGGTGGCGCTCTCGATCGGCATCCCGTTCACCCTGCTGCCGCTGCTGATCTTCACCAGCCGGCGGACGGTGATGGGGCCATGGGTCAATCGGGTCGCCACGACCGCGCTGGGCCTGCTCATCAGCGTCCTGATCATCGCGATC
>JBDSAN010000345.1:0-4652 GCA_039922115.1 Jatrophihabitantaceae bacterium | reverse complement strand
CTCGTCGGGCGGGCCGGACACCAGCGCGCCGCCGTCCGGCGAAATCACCAGCACCTGGCTGTCCGGCGCGGACCAGGCCTCGGCCAGCCAGGCCTGGTCGGTGCGCCGGTGGGCCAGCCGATCGTGGGCCGACCTGGCCAGCAGCGGTACGTCCGGGATCGACCAGGGGTCGCGCGACGGCCGGGAGTCGGCCACCGCTACTCGATCTCGAGGATGCCAGCCAGCGGAGCGCTGATCGTCCCGGCATCACCGACCGCGACCGCGACCAGCCGCCGCGGCGCCAGGAACTGCGCTGCCACCTGCTCGATATCGGCCGCGCTGACCTGCAGGATTCGGCCGGGATGCTCGGCCAGCCAGAGCGGGTCCAGGCCAGCACCGATCAGGCCGGTGATGGTCGAGGCGAGCCCGGCCTGGGTCGAGGTGGACAGCGCCAGGCTGCCGATCGCGTACTGCTGGACCGATTCGAGCTCGCTGGCGCTGATCGGCAGCGCCGCCATCCGGCCCAGTTCGTACAGCGTCTCCAGCACCGCCGGAGCGGTCACCTCGGTGGCCACGTCGGCTGACAGGTTGAACGTCGAGGTCAGCACCCGGTGCTCCAGCGCTGACCGCGGCGAGTACGAATAGCCCTTGTCCTCGCGGATGTTCTCCACCCAGCGCGAGCAGAAGTAGCCGCCGAAGGCCAGGTTTGCCAGCTGCAGCGCCGGATAGCGAGCATCGTCGCGGGCCAACGCGGCGCCGCCGAACCGGAGCGAGGTCTGCACCGAGCCTGGCCGGTCCACGATCAGCAGCGGCGATGGCGCCAGCGCCGGTACCGGCACCAGCTTGCTGGCCGGGCCTACCCCGGTCCAGCCGGCCAGTGCTTTCTCGACCGCGTCCAGGGCGCGGGCCGGGGACAGGTCACCGACCAGCACCAGCACCGCACCGGACGGCCGGACCAACGCCGCGTGCATCGAGCGCAACTGGGCCGCGGTGGTGGCGGCGAGGTGCTGCTCAGAAGGCAGGGTTTGCCCATACGGGTGGCCTGGGGCCAGCCGTACGGCCATCGACTCGGCCGCCAGGGTGGCCGGTTGCGATCGCGATCTGGTGATCCGCTCGACCATCCGGTCACGCTCGCCGGACACCTCGGCGGACGGGTAGCTGGCACCGGTCAGCACGTCGGCGTAGATCCGCAGCAGAGCCGGCAATCCCGAGGACAGGCTGGCCGAGCTCAGCAGCAACCGGTCCGGGTCGGCGCTGACCTGCAGGTCCGCGCCGAGCTCGCCGAGCGCTACCGCCAAGCCAGCTCGGTCATAGCTCGCGGTGCCGGTCAGCATGGTGCCGGCGAGCAGGCTGGCGTGGGCCGAATGGGTCGCCTTGGTGGAGAAGAACGGGATCCGCAGCCGCAACTCGACCATCGGCACCGATGGCCGCCGGACCACCACCACCCGCAGCCCGGACGGCAGCACCCGCTCGACAGTGCGAACCGGCTTCGGCTTGGCCGGCCTGGTCAGCGGCGGCACCGGCAGCAACGCGCTCACTTGGCCGCCCCCGCAACGAGTTCCACGATTGCCCGGCTGTCCGGTCGCAACCGGCCGGCGGCCGTCCGGATGTCGGCGTCGCTCACCTGCTGGAGCAGCTCAGGCAGCCTCAGGATAGTGCCGGCGTCGCCGAAGATCAGCTCGAACTTGGCGAATTCCAGGCTGCGGTTGATCACCTGGTCAAGCTCCCGGGACAGCATCGAGGCCAGCCGCGCCCGCACCCGATCCAGCTCGCGCGGCTCGGTGCCGTCGGTGGCCAGCCGGTCCAGCTCGGAGTCGATCGCACCGATGACGGCATCGCCGGATTTCGGGTTGGAGTAGTGCGCGACGATGTTGAGCCTGGTCGGATCGCGTTCTTCCAGCGGATCGCCGAAGGTACCTAGGTAGGCGCTGACGTCGGTCACCAACCGCTTGGCCTGCACCAGCGACTTGTTCAACCTGGACGCGTCGCCATCGGAGAGCAGCTCGGCCAGCAGCACGCTGGCCAGGTAGCCATGCAGGTCCGCGCCCGGATCGGGCAACCGGTAGCCGATCGCCAGGGCCGGCATCGGCGCCATCGGATCGGTATGCACCGAGCGCCGCTCGGCGGTCAGCGGCGGCTCGCCGAAGTCCGGACGGACCGGCCGCTTGCGCCGGCGAAGCCCGCCGAAGTGGTTCTCGATCAGCGCCAGGGTGTCATCGGGCTTGAAGTCGCCGGCCACGCACAGCACCGCGTTAGACGGCGCGTAGTAGGTATCGAAGAAGCTGGCCGCGTCCTCGACGGTGGCGTTGGTGAGGTCCTCGAAGCCGCCGTATCCGTTGTGCGCGTTGGGGAAGGTGTCATATAGGACCTGCGGCAGCATCAGCCACGGAAAGCCACCGTAGGGCCGATTGAGCACGTTGACCCGGATCTCCTCCTTGACCACGTCGATCTGGTTCTGCAGGTTCTCCTCGGTGATCCGCGGTGAGCGCATCCGATCGGCCTCCAGGAACAGGCCGCGTTCGAGGGCGTGTGAGGGCAGCACCTCGTAGTAGTTGGTGTAGTCCAGGTGGGTGCTGCCGTTGAACACCCCGCCGGAGGATTGCACGATGCGAAAGTGCTCGAGCTTTTCCAGGTTGGCCGAGCCCTGGAACATCAGGTGCTCGAACAGGTGCGCGAAGCCGGTGCGTCCCTCTGGCTCGGAGCGAAAACCCACGTCGTAGAGCACCCCGATGCCGACCACCGGTGAGCGCGAATCAGGTGCGAGCACGACCCGCAGTCCATTGCGCAACTTGTGGCTGATCAACTCGAAAGCCAGCGGGGGCACGGCCGCGACGGGCGAGGCTTTGGTGGGCACGGCTTTGGTGGTCACGGCTTTGGTGGGCACCGTGTCACCCTAGCCAACGGTGGTGCTCAGATGACGTGCACGGTCCCCACGGTCGCCTCGGCCTTGGGCCAGAGGTCCTTGCGTTCGTCCGGGATCGACAGCATGAAGATGCTGACGCCGGTCGGCGAGGGCAGCCCCACCACCCACAGCCGTTCGGTCCGTACTGCCAGGCCCTGGGCCTGCCGGAACGCGGGGTTGATGGTGATCTCGCTGACCTGCTCGTAACCGAGCACGCCGCTCAGCGTGCGTGGCGCGGCCGACAGCGTTTGGACGCTCGGGTTGTCGCCGTAGGCCTTCTGCATCGCGAGCGCGGTTCGCCGCTCGACCTCGCTTCGGACGGCGGCGGCACTGGCCGGGACGGTTGGCGAACCGCTCGGCGAGGCCAGCGGGGACACCCGCACCGGTAACCCGAATGCCGCCGGCAGCCGACTGGCCGATCCGCCCAGCACCGTGTCGTTGGGCGGTTCGACGATGCTGGTCGGATCGCCGGAACCCTCGCTGATCACCCAGCCCGGTTCGACCTCGTGGTTCAGCGCGATGCGCAGGCCCAGGTAGGTATCCGAGGCGTCCTGGGCCAGGTAGTTGTCGATGCAGCGGTATGCAAGGTGGGACTCGGTGTCGCGGATCAGCGGGCAGGCGACCGCCTGCGGCTGCCCGGAACCGGAGCCGCCATTGCTGCCGTTACTGCCACTGGGTAGCGGCGAGGGCAGGCTGATCTGACTGGTCGGGATCGGCGCGCCGGCCCGTCCGGACGGTCCCGCGGCGCGCTGCCGGTTCACCAGCGCGACCACCAGAACCAGCACCAGCACTACTGCTGCGGCAATCCAACCCAGCCGGGCCCGACTGCGGTCACCGTCGCCGGGCCGGTACGGCGGCTGGTACTGCCCGCCCGGCGGCGGCAACTCGATCAGGTCCACGGTCGCTCACCCGATAGCCGCTGGGCAGCCAGCGCGCAGTTTCGGTCGGTGCGCTCTGCCATCCAGCCAGTGTGGCACGGCTCAGCCGCGCAGGCCCGGCGCACCGATCGCGGCGAACTCCGACCACAGGTGCGCTGCTGCCTCGGCGCCCTTGTAGAGCATCGACAGGTTGACCTTCTCGTTCGGCGCGTGGATCTGATCGTCGGGCAGGCCGACACCGAGAAAGACCATCGGCGCGGACAGTGCCTGCTGGATGCTCGCTTCCGGACCGGAGCCGCCCTCACGGGTGGGCAGCACGACATCGGTGTCGAAGGCTGCGCAGATCGCGCGGCTCAGTGCTTCGTAGGCGGGAGTGTCGATCGGAACCAGGCACGGTGAAACCCCGTCACCTTCCCACTCGATCCGATGGGTGATCCCGGCCGGTACCTGCTCGGCGATGAAGGCCTCGACCGCGGTTCGGATGCCGGTCGGATTCTGGTTGGCCACCAGCCGGAAGGACAGCTTGACGAAGGCATCGCTGGGAACGATGGTCTTGCCGCCGGCGCCCTGATACCCGCCGCCGATGCCGTTCACCTCAGCGGTTGGCCGGGCGCCGAGCCGCTCCAGAGTGCTGTAGCCGGCCTCGCCGGCCAGCGTGCGTGACTTGCTGTTGGCCAGGAAGTCACGCTCATCGAAGGGCACCCGAGCCAGCAGTTCTCGTTCGGTGTCAGTCAGTTCGAGCACATCATCGTAGTAGCCGGGGACCTGGACCCGGCCGTGCTCGTCGTGCAGCGCCGCTGCCAACCTGGCGACCGCGGTGGCCGGGTTCGGAACCGCCCCGCCGAACACCCCGGAGTGCAGGTCGAGGTCCGGGCCGTGCAGGAACACCGTGC
>JBDSAN010000344.1:0-3708 GCA_039922115.1 Jatrophihabitantaceae bacterium | reverse complement strand
AGCGGAAGAAGGACGCAACCATCTATCCGATGTTCTGATCTGAGCGACGAATCGACTACGGGGAGCGGCAATGCACGGTAAAGCGGTCCCCGCGACCGCCAATGCGCCGTCGCGGGCTGCCGCAGCTGACGGTGCGGCGTTCCGGAGGCTCTACGCCCGGGTCACCGATGCTGAATCTGTCGTTCCTGGCGGTGAGTTGATCGACTTGGTGCGTTCGGAGCTGGCGCGGTCCGGATCCGACACCGGTCAGACACTGGACGGCCTGATCGGCGAGGCCACCGACTGGTCACGTGCTGCCGCGGAGCGGTTCCAGGCGCTCGGAGCGGATCTCGACCGGGACGGCCACCGACTTCTGCTCCGCCGTGCCGCCCTCGGCTGGGCACCGCTCGGCCTTGCTGCCGGGGCCTGGCTGCAGTGGCTCACCAGCCCAGGCACCGGAGACGCGCCGGCGAACCTGCGGATGCTGGCTCTCTACGCCGCCGACGTCGGCGTGGGGTTCCCCGGCGCCGCAAGGCGCAACGCCTACCTCGGGTTGCTTCGGTCGCTGCGGGTTTCTGAGAACGCCTCGCCGCTGGCCCGGCTGGCCGGTGACCGGCGGATCGCCGATGCCGCATTCGAGGTTGCCGGCGTTCTGGCGCTGATGAGCCGGCGCCCTGATGACTTCTGCGCAGAACTCATCGGAGCCGATCTGTGTTTGCGCGCCGTAGGATTGCCGCCGCCGCTGGCCCTGGCGCGCAGCGAGCGGCAGGCCGATGACTGGACCGCGATCGACTACTCGGCTGCCCGAGACGGCGGGCTGTCCCCGATCGAACAGTGCCGTGCCATCGCCGATGCCCTGCTGGTGGACTGCCCGGAGTCGGCATCGCGGCTGTACGCCGGCTTCGGCTGGACGCTGACGGCACTGCGCGGCCAGGCCGAGGCGCTACATCACGAGCTGCGGGCATCGCTGGACCCTGGCTATGACATGGCCGAGTTGATGAAGCTGCGGGCCCGGGAAGGCTCGGTCTATCACCGACGGGTAATGCTTGCCGGCCGTCCGCTGGCGGACTGGCTGGCCGACTGCCGGGACGAACCGCAGGCGTTTCTCGACGCGCTGGCGCGGAGCGGGCTTATCGCGCCGGGTGATTCCGACAGCAGCGCGCTGGTCACGAACCTGGTGAGTGAGCGCGGCCCGATGTTTCGAGTCTTCTCCCCGGATGACCTCACCGTTATCCGCCGGTGGATCGATGCCCTGCCGGGCGCGGCCGGCAGGGCGGCGGCGCCTGCGCCCGACAGTGCTGCGCGCACCCGAGCCCCCGCTGAGCAAGCCACCGGGTGCTGGCAGCGTCTGGTGTCCGACCTGCTGGACGCCCGATCACCGGTGAGCGAGGCCCCCAGCAACCTGCGTGGGGCATACCACGTCCTGATGGCGCGCACCGGCAGCCCGGAACTGCGCGACTGGTGCCTGCAGTACATCAGGGGCTGGCTCTGGCGCAGTAGTTATCGGATGGATGCCCGCGCGGTGCCACTTCCGCTGGAATGGAAGGCAGAGGGCTTGCGGCCATGGCTGCTGACCCAGCACGAGAAGCATGCCGAGGAGTTTGACGACACTGCCGACACGCCGCTGCCATCGCGCGAGGCGGTGGTCGACGACGCTGTGCAGGTGGCGCCGCTGACACTTATCGACGGAAGCTGGCTGCAGGGTTTCACCGACTATGAGCTGGCGTCATCGGACATCGGACATTCGCTGTTCGCGATCTACTAGGACGAGCTCGGCAACGGCGAGACCACGCTGAACCACCCGCTTATCTACCGGGACGTGTTGCGCGAGATGGGCGTCGATCTGCCCCCGACGGCCTCGCCCGAGTTCGCGAACTGGACGGGTTTCCGCGACGGCTCGTTCGAGCTGCCGGTGTACTGGTTATGCATCGGACGCTTCCCGCGCACCTTCCTGCCCGAGCTGCTCGGCCTCAACCTGGCCATGGAGCTGTCAGGGGTGGGGGGCAGTTACCGGAGGGCCAGTATTACCCTGCGCAGCCACGGGTTCAGCACCCGCTTCGTGGACATCCACAACACCATCGACAACGTCGCGACGGGTCACTCTGCCTGGGCCACCGATGCCATCGACACGCTCATGGCCCGGCTTCCCGATTCACCCGGGCGCGGTGCCCGAGCCGAGGTGTGGCAGCGAGTGCGGATCGGCTACCGCTCGCTCAATCCGCCCAACGGATTCATGGCCCGCCGAGCCGGCCGCCGGGGGCGGTTGTCAGGTGGTCGGTGGCCGCGTGCCGGAGAGGTCGGGTCGGTGTCGGAGGCATACCTCGGTGTCTGAACTGATCCTCGGGATCTCCGCCTTCTACCACGACAGCGCTGCTGCGCTCGTCCGCGACGGCATTCCGGTTGCGGCAGCGCAGGAGGAGCGTTTCACCCGCCAACGTTTCGACCCGTCGTTCCCCGCGCAGGCGGTCCGGTACTGCCTCGACGAGGTCGGGGTAGGTCTGGCCGACATCTCAGCGGTCGCCTACTACGAGGATCCGGCACTGAAGTTCCGTCGAGTGCTGGCCACTCTGATCGGCGCTGCACCCATGGGTGTCGGTTCCTTCCGCGAGACGCTGCCGAACTGGCTGCGCAGCGGCGGCAAGCTCCGCGCGGTGCAGGTGGTGCGGCGCGAGCTCGAGGCGTTGAAAATCGGGTCCCCGCCGGAGGTTGTCGCCCGGCGACATCACGAGTCGCACGCGGCTTCGGCGTTCTTCCCCAGCCCATATCGTTCTGCTGCCGTGCTCTGCGTCGATGGCGTGGGCGAGTGGGCCACCACCACGCTGTGGCACGGCCGCGATACCGAACTCGAGCCGCTGGCCGAGATCCGGTTCCCGCACTCGCTCGGTCTGCTCTACTCGGCATTCACCTACTTCTGCGGATTCAAGGTGGATTCCGGCGAGTACAAGCTGATGGGGTTGGCACCCTACGGCACGCCGCGGTACGCCGACCTCATAACGGAGCGGCTGATCGACATCAAGCCGGACGGCTCCTTTCGGCTGAACATGCGGTACTTCGAGTACCTGCGCGGGCAGGTGATGACCGGCCGGGCGTTCGAGAAGCTGTTCGGCGGTCCGCGGCGCACCTCCGAGGGCCCGCTCACCGATCGCGAGTTCGACCTGGCGGCATCGATCCAAGCCGTCACCGAGGAGGTCATGCTTCGGCTGGCCCGTACCGCACGATCGCTCACCGGGGAATCAACGCTGTGCCTGGCAGGCGGGGTGGCCTTGAACTGCGTGGCCAACGGCAAGATCGTCGATGGTGAGGTCTTCGATGATGTGTGGATCCAGCCTGCAGCCGGCGACGCAGGCGCGGCGCTGGGGGCGGCGTTGACCCTGGCGATGTCACGCGGAGCAGCGCGTGATCATGTCGGCACGGGACGCGACGTGATGTCAGGCGCGCTGCTGGGGCCGGCGTACCAGGACGATCAGCTCGAGGAATTCCTTCAGCTACACGGGATTGCCCACCGTCGGGTGGATCGTACAGCGCTGGTCGCCGAGGTCGTGGGCGCACTGGCCGATGGCAAGATCGTCGGCTGGTTTCAGGGTCGTATGGAGTTCGGGCCCCGGGCACTGGGCGCCCGTTCCATCCTCGGCGATCCACGCGATCCGGCGATGCAGTCGACGATGAACCTCAAGACCAAGTTCCGGGAGTCGTTTCGCCCGTTCGCGCCCGCGGTTCTGGCCGAGGACG
>JBDSAN010000343.1:0-5758 GCA_039922115.1 Jatrophihabitantaceae bacterium | reverse complement strand
TAGCAGCAGTTACCAGCCAGTTCGGCTTGCGTGCCGCGATCAGCTGCTGGCTTCGGGACGGTCCTCATCGTCATCACCCTTACCGGACGGGAAGAACTCGCCGTCCGGGCCGATACCGATCGGATCGGCTTGCTTCCCAGGGGCAAGCCGACCGCGCTGGTCAGCCGGAATGGCCTGGATCCGCTCGAAGTCCTTGCGGGCCCACTTCACCATCTCTTGTTCTTCCGGCGACAATCCCGAGATGTCGGAGAGGCGATCCTCGCTCATCGTGGAACCTCCTTCATGACGACGACATGCACACCATTGAGGTAATCGTTGGAGATCACCTTGAACTGGCTGCCCTTGTCGAACAGCACCTCGTTCTCGTTCGGGATCGACGACAGCCCGGAGATGTCCTTGCCGCTGGCTGAGAAGATCGTGAACTGGGTGTTGCCGGGAAACGGCGAGTCGGTCGATGAGCTGGTGAAGGCCGGCTCGGTCACGGTCTGGCCGGGGGCGTACTTGGCGACGGTCGCCTCGTCCAGCGTGGTGCCACGGTAGGCAACGCCCTGGTAGTCCGGCAGCTTGCTCAGCGCCGAACTCAGGTTGTCGGATAGGTCCCCCAAGCTACCGGTCATTGCCGCGCTGTCACCGCTCCTCAAGGCCTGATTCAGTCGGACGTAGGCAGCTCCACTGTAATCGGCGATCGCGTTCGTATCGGCTGTGCTGAGCTCGACCCTCGGCAGCGCGGTCAGGCCGGGCAGGTCATCAGCGGCGCGCGCGGCCGAGCTCAGCCCTTCCAGACCGCGAGCGGCCGCGCTGGCATCGGACAGGTAGCGGGCGCCCTTGACGATCGCGAACGGGCCCAGGGTCAGCGCGGTGTCCAGCGCCAGGTGGCTCAGGCTGCCCTCCCCCATCGAGTACAGGATGCCCTCGGTGCCAAGTGAGGCGACCCCAACTCCGGTCATCGCCATTCCCAGCGCGCCGCCGGCCGCCGCTTCGCCGAGCACCGCGCCGCCTGCGGCCAGACTGGCCAGCAACCCGTCCGCTGCCGCGAAGGCCGCCAGCACCTCCGGGAAGGCCACGATCACCGCGATCACCGCGATCACGATCAGCACCACCGCGATCACCGCGAGCACGTTGGACACCGACTCCCAGAAGTGCGCCCAACCGGACTTGTTCTTCATCCCGGCGTTGTGCGCGTCCTTCAGCGAGCCCTTCACCTTCGAATCGGCCGAGCGTCGATCATCAGCCAGCCCGTGCAACTTGCTCGTCGCCGCCGACAACCGTTGCTGCGCCTGGGCCACCGCCGCGTCATACGGATTCGTCGCGGGCGCGGTCGCCGGAGCGGCCGCCGCATTCGCTGCCGCCGTCGTGGCGTACTGGGTCTGGGATTGGGTCGCTGCCGAATGGTCAGTTTGCGCGCTGCCGATCTCACGCTCGATCACCTGCTGTTGATGGGCGATCTCGCGCACCGAGGCGGCGTAGCTGCCGAAGCCGTCCCGGGCATCTGAATAGGACTGCGCCAGCTGCTGCAGGTGCCCGGGCAGCTTGTCGATCCGGTCCCGGAAGGCATCGGCAGCGGTGCCCCGCCAGATCGCGTCGGAGGCGTTGTCCTTCAGCTTCTGCAGGTTCGCCTGCGCACTCGCGGCAGCCTCGGACACTTGGCCCAACCGGGACGCCAGCGCCGCGATCCCGTCCGGACTGCCCTGCCCCGGATCGGACTCTGACCAACTCATCAAGTGACCCCATTCGATCCGTCGGAGAAGGCGAAGCCGGCGACGATCGCGTCGAACAGTTCGCCGAACTGCTCGGCCAGCGCCAGCACCGGGGTGGCACCGGTCAGGATCGCCACTTGCCCAGCTGCCGGGCCCGCAATGAAGTACTGCCAGACCGCCGCCTCGATCGGCACGCCGACCACCTGGTCTGAGATCGCGGTCCGCCGCTGGGCTCGTATCGCCGAATGCTCACCGGCCTGGAACCGGCTCACCGCGACGTCCGGCCGGCGCTGCAGGTCGGCGGTGATTTCGGCCAGCTCGACGGTCGAATCGCCGCTGCGCAGGGTGCCGGTCAAGGTGGCGTACATCGGCAGGATGTCTGCCACCACAGTCGCCAGCACCGCGCAGAAGGACAGGTCCTGAGCGCGGACGCTGCGCAGCACCGAGCGCAGCTGGCGCTCGATCATGCCGCGATGAGCGAGCACCGCGTGGTCGCGGCGGACCGCCTCATCGAGCAGCCGATCGAGTTCGGCCGGTATCCGGCCGGCCGCGAGGTCGAGCACCAGCCAGTCTGGCGGCAGCGCGAGGGTGAATTCCGCCGGGCTACGCCGGCCGGTCGGGGCAGCCACCGTGCTCACCGGGCCTGGGTGGTGGTGCTGATGCCGGCATTCGTGGACGATTTTCGGATCTCGTTCTCGTTGTGCTCGTAGTCCTCGGCCGCGCCCCGGACCGCGTCGATCAGGCTCTTGATCTCGTCCTTGATCGTCTTGCGGCCGTCCTTCCAGCCGCTGCAGAAACTGTTCAGCGAGCCGGAAACGTCCGAGGAGCCGAGGTCAGGTTCGGCGTAGGAGAAGTCGTCGCCAGCATGGTCGAGCGCGTCGTAGATGGTGGCCAGGTTGGCCGCCATCTGCTTGAGCGCATCCAAGTCGACATAGAAGTCGGTCACTAGCAATCACCCCCGCGAGTAACAAGCGTGGACGCTCACGCCGACGGGCTCGGTGGCCCGCCGACGTGGCAGCTCCTGGTAGGCGGTTAGCCGTGCAGCTGGCTGGTGAGCTGCTGCTCGGTCTGCTCATAGGTCGTAGCCGCCGAGGAGAGCTGCTTGCTGATCCCATCCAGGGCCTGCTTCAACTGACCGGCCGAGGTGTGCCACTGCTGATACAACTCGTGAAAGGCAGCCGAGGCCGAACCCTGCCATCCGTTGTCGACCAGACCCTGCACCTGCGCATGCAACGACGACAACCTCGACTCGATATCAGCCGAACCCGACGACAACTGACCCGACACCGAATGCAAATCCGCCGACGTGACCTTGATGTTGGACATCCAAAAACCTCCGTGACGAGCACACTCAGCTCGATGTGAGCTGGGAGTGTTGTTGACGTTACCCAGACCGTTAACGATTTATCCGTGAAAGCGAAACTTTGTGACGCCCGCAATGGTGAAGTCTGCGACCGACGTGCCGATACGAAAACCGGACGCACAAGCTAGCCTGGCAAGCTGGCGCGGCAGTGCTGACGCGCAAGGCGTTTCACTGTCCGCAATCGGCCAGGTGCGCTCCGCAGTGATCGGTAGGGTTACAAAGCATTTTCTCGTTGAAAATACAGCATGATCTGGGGTGGGAGTGGCGGTGAGACGGCTCGGTCGGGACGCAACCACCGGCCGGGACGGCCCTGTCAAGCTGGCTACGCTGTTCAGTGGCTACGCCGACCCGGTTGAGATCGGTACCGGCGGCCTGTCCACCGTGTACCGGGCGACCGAAACCGGCACCGGACGGCAGGTCGCGCTGAAGCTGCTCAACGTCCGTGAGGTGTCCCGGCCGGCGCTGGAATCGTTCGAGCGGGAATCCCAGGCGCTGGGCCGGCTGGGCGCACATCCGAACATCGTCACGCTCTATCGCACCTTTCACACCCCGGACGGCCGACCGGTGCTGGTCCTGGAGCTGTGCACCGGATCGGTCGCCGATCGGGCCGCCGGCGCTCAGCTGATGCCGGTGGCCGAGGTGGTCGCGCTGGGCATCAAGCTGTCCGGCGCGCTGGAAACCGCGCACCGGGCCGAGATCCTGCATCGCGATGTCAAGCCGCAGAACGTCCTGATGACCGCCTTCGGCGAGCCGGCGCTGGCTGACTTCGGGGTGGCGATGCTGCAGTCGAGCACCCAGACCACAGCCGGCCTGTTCGACTTCACCACCTTGCACGTGGCACCGGAACTGCTCGAAGGCGGCCAGGCCAGCCCGGCCACCGACGTCTACGAACTCGCCTCAACGCTCTACCAGCTGCTGGCCGGCCAGTCCGCCTTCCGCGCGTTCGCCGGCGAATCACCGGCCTCCATCATCCTGCGGATCCTGCGTGACCCGGTCCAGCCGCTGATCCGGCCGGACGTCCCGGTCGGGCTGTCCGACGTGCTGCTGGCCGCGATGGCCAAGGCCCAGCAGGACCGGCCACCCACCGCGCTGGAGTTCGGCCAGGCGCTGGCCGGGATCGAGCAGCGACAGGGTTGGCCAGCCACCGTCCTGCCGTTGCCAGAGCCGGTACCGGCCAGCCCGGCCGGGCTGGCTGTGCCGGCCGCCAGCATCCCGGTCGAGTGGTCCGAGCCCCGGCTGGTCACCGGCCTGCGCTGTCACTGCGAGCGCGGCCACCTGGTCCGGATCGGCCTGCAGTTCTGCCCGATCTGCGGGTCCTCGGCGATCCGTCCCGGCGTCGCCGAGCCGCCCCCGGCCGAGCCGGCCGGGATCGGCGGCCGCTGATGCGCTGGCAGTGGACCATCGACGACGGCGAGTTCGTCCGGGACGTGGTGCTGGACGCCGACCCGGATACCGCCATCGAGCTGGTGGCCGAGGCACTGGACCTGCCGCTGGCCACTCTGGCACCGGGCGCCGAACCGGACTCAGCGGCCGCTGATCGGGCACCGACCAGCGGCAGCATCCTGCCGCTGCGCAACTGGCAGCCCGACCTGCCTGAGATCGCGGTCCGGTTCCGGTCCGGGCCGCTGTCCGGGCAGGTGGTGGCGCTGTCCGGTGATAGCTTCAGCATCGGACGGGCCGAGCACTGCACCATCCAGCTGCCCGATCCGGCGGTCTCCCGCGAGCAGGCCACCGTCCGGGTCGGTACCGACTCGATCACCCTCACCGTTGCCGAATCGGCATCGCCGGTAAGGTTAAACGGCAAGCCGATCGGCACCGAGCCGGTCGCGGTGCAGGCCGACGACCTGATCGAGCTGGGTGCCTCGGTGCTGAGCATCGGCGGCTTCGCCAGCGCGCCGGCCGATGTCTGGCGCGACGGCTCGGGCGATCTCGCCTTCAACCGGCCGAGCCGGATTCAGCCGTCCTCGCCGGCTCATCGGGTGGACCTACCAGGCCCTAAGCCGGAAGCGCAGGACAAGGCACCGGTGCCGTGGGCGATGGCCACCATCCCGGTGCTGATGGCCGGAGTGCTGGCCTACATCACCCGGCAGCCGACCATGCTGCTGATGACCGCGGTCAGCCCGGCCATGGTGTTCTTCAACTACCGCACCCAGAGCAAGACCACCCAGAAGCGTGGCAAGACCGACCTGCAGAAATGGCGGGAGGCGGTCAGCCGGTCCGGCCGGCAGATCCAGGACATCACCGAGTCCGAGCGCCGGACGTCCTGGCGGCTACTGCCCGACCCGGCCACCGTGCGCGAGATCTGCCGGCGGCCGGACAACCGGCTCTGGGAGCGGCGGCGGGCTGATCCGGACGCGCTGGCGATCCGGCTCGGGGTCGCCGAGCTGCCGGTGCCGGTCCGGCTGGACGGTCAACCGGCGGTGCCCGACGCTGCCCCGCCGGTGATGTCGCCGGCCCCGGTCGCGGTCGATCTCGGGCAGGTTGGCGTGCTCGGCATTGCCGGCCAGCCAGCCGAGATCCAGGCGCTGGGCCGGTGGACGCTGCTGCAATTGGCCGCCCTGCGCAGCCCGCTGGACCTGCGGCTGGTGGTGCTCTGCGAGCGGGCTGCGGCCCGGTCCTGGGAGTGGCTGCGCTGGCTGCCGCATTGCCGCTCCGACGTGCCGAACGCCCCGGTCGCGCTGATCGGCAACACCGAGGA
>JBDSAN010000342.1:0-18245 GCA_039922115.1 Jatrophihabitantaceae bacterium | reverse complement strand
CGGCCGGTCCATGGTTGGTGGCCGCCGGCCACCCGGACGTTGCCGAGGAATTCTTCGATCTGCTCACCGAACTGGGCGTCGGGCGCTGAGCCGGTCCCGCTGAATTAGCAGGGCTTGGTTGCTTGGGCCACCGCCTTGGCAGCGGCAGCAGTGCTTGCCAAGCCCTTGTAACCGGAGCCGAGCACCACCGTCACGCCGGCGTCCGAGCGCATCTCCGAAACCATCGTCGCGCCTGGCAGGTGAAAGCTGACCAGGGTGGCGCCAGCCTTGCCCAGCGTGCCGAACTGGATCTGGCCGACCCCGGTCAGGGCGGCAGCATCGTTGGGGGTGCCGGTCTTGAAACCGCGCGCCTTCAGTAGCGCACTGACCTGGCTGGCAAGCTGATCGCGGCCAGCGCCGTTGAGCACCACGACGGTCACCGCGCCAGGCTTGGGCAAGGTGACGGCCTTGGCGCCCGGCGTGCACCGGATCGGTTGCGCCACCACCGGATTCTTGGCGGTGCTGGTGCTGTCCGGCCGGTGTAATACCCGCCACCACACGATCGCGGTAAGGACGGTCAGGACCAGCAGGAAGGCCAGCGCGGGCAGCGGCCGGCGAGTAGTCGTGGTGGACATAACCGGCAGTTATCCTCCTGACCTGAGTAATCCGGTGAGGCCGTCAGCCTAGCCGGGACCTGCTCGGGAATGGTGAGGCATGCCCGGTCGTTGGAGGGCAGACGGTAACGCGATACTGTTCCGCCGCCAGCGGGAGCACGGCAGACCAAACCACGGAGCTAGCCCAGCCCCCGGGCTCGATCCCAAACCGCTGACACTTATGCACGTGAACGAGGAGTTGACAAGCAAATGGCCACCGATTATGACGCCCCACGTCGGGGCGATGTTGATGAACTGAACGAGGATTCCCTTGAGGAGTTGAAGGCACGCCGTGCCGAGGCCCAGTCGGGTTCGATCGATGTGGACGAGACGGAGCTGGCCGAATCGCTCGAACTACCCGGCGCGGACCTGTCCAGCGTCTCGGGTGAGGAGCTGACCGTCAGGGTGCTGCCCAAGCAGGATGACGAGTTCACCTGTTCCAGCTGCTTTCTGGTGCACCACCGCAGCCGGCTGGCCCGGGAGAAGAACGGCCAGCCGATCTGCCGAGACTGCGCCTGAGCCGACTTCGCTGCCTGCTGGTTGGCTGGCAGGCAGCGAGCCGGATGGCACAGTGGAGGCATGCCGCACGATGACATTGCCGAGTTAGTAGCCCGGGCCGCCGCCAGCGCTGATGAGTCCGCCGGGCCCACCGAGCAAGCCGGTCATGCCCGGGAGAAGGCGCTGGCTGCGCTGATCCCGGTGCTGGCGCGCAGCGCCAAGGAAGCCGGGATCCGGGCGGTTGCCGCCGGCCGCTGGATGGTCGAGCTCGTTATCGAGCTCGCGCCTCGGCTGCCGGTCCGAGACGCTGCCGCCCTGCGCAAGCAGCACCCTGGCCTGACCGACGTCCAGATCGCCGAGCGGTTGATCCGGGTGGCCACCAAGACCACCGCCGGCCTTGGCGCCGCGGCTGGTGGGCTGGCCGCGGTCGAGTTCCTCAGCCCGCCGACGCTGCTGGCAGCTCCGGT
Organism: Jatrophihabitantaceae bacterium; assembly: GCA_039922115.1. Lineage (GTDB taxonomy): Bacteria > Actinomycetota > Actinomycetes > Mycobacteriales > Jatrophihabitantaceae > Jatrophihabitans_A. Next base: position 16,648 of record JBDSAN010000342.1, on the reverse strand, counting down.
GCAACTGGCCGCGGAGATCCTGACTGTGACGGCGGTCGAGCTGAAGCTGGTTGCCGAGCTGCACGAGATCCTGGGCTATCCCGCGCACGGCACGGTGACCGAGCGGGCTGGGCTGTACCTGATGTCATGGGTGCACCGGCGGGCCGTCACCACCCAGGCCGGCGCGGCCGGGCTCGGCTCGGTGATCGGGGTGGCCGCCAAGCGGGAGTTGCGCAGCCAGCTGCTTCGCCGGGTCGGACGCAGCACGACCAGCCTGGCGCCGTTCCTGGCCGGCGCGGTTGCCGGCGCTGAGGTCAACCGGCGGGCAACCAAGGCGCTCGGCGAGGCCCTGCTCGCCGAACTGCGCGGTCGTGCCGACGAGCGCTGGTTCCGCCAGGTTTAGTCCGGCGGCTGACCGGGTGTTGCGGCTGCTACCGGCCGCCCACCATGCCACCACTGTGTTTCCGGCGGCTGACCGGGTGGTGCGGCTGCTACCGGCCGCCCACCATTCCACCATCTAGAACAAGCGTCTGCCCGGTCGTCCAGGCCGCATCGGCCGAGGCGAGGTAGGCCACCGCGCCGGCGACGTCAGCCGGCTCGCCCAGCCGCTTGAGCAGGTAGTGAGCTGCCGCCGCTTGCTCGTCGTTGATGTAGAGCGCTTCGGCGAACTTGGTCTTCACCACCGCCGGCGCGATCGCGTTCACCCGGATGCTCGGCGCCAGCTCGGCGGCCAGCTGCCTGGTCATGTTGATGAGCGCAGCCTTGGTCATGCCGTAGAACGCGATACCCGGCGACACGCCGAGCCCGGCAACCGAGGCCACGTTGACGATCGCACCGCCGTGCTCGGCCAGCCAGGCCCGGTGCGCGAGCTTGATCCAGCCGAGTGCTGACATCACGTTGATCTCGAAGATCTTGCGGGCAGCGGCCTCGTCAATATCGAGCAGTGGTCCGAACACCGGGTTGATTCCGGTGTTGTTCACCAGCACGTCCAGCCTGCCGAAGCTGTCCATGGTGGCCTGCACCGCGGCCTGCCGGTGCGCCGGATCGTCCCCGCCGCCGGCGGCGAAGATCACCGTGTCCGGCCCGCCCAGCTCGGCCGCGGCCGCTTGCAGCGGCTCGGGTTTGCGGGCGGTTATGCAGACTCGGGCGCCCTCGGCGACCAGCCGCTGCGCGATGGCAAAGCCGATGCCACGGCTGGCTCCGGTGACCAGCGCGACCTGGCCTTCGAACCGGCGGCCACCGGTCGCGTTGCTCTGGGCATGCCCGGTCGGGTTGGTCACTGGGGCGATCTCCTTATCGAAGCAGGTCAAAGTGGGTAGTCGAAGCGGGTTGTTCGATCGAGCCCGGATGGCTCGGGCTAACCGGTTGGGCGGGTCAACCCGCTGCTGAGCGTGGCCATCAGCTGCTGCGGGTGGCGGGTCGAAACCAGCCAGTACGGCTCGGGCATCCGCTCGGCCAGCTCGGCCTCGGGTGGCTCAGCCAGGATCAGCTGGACGCCCGGTCCCACCCAGGACCGGATGAAGTTGTAGGCGAGCGGGTCGCCATGCCGGCCGACAACGCGCCGGACCTCGGTCGGGGTCAGGTCGATCGCCTGGACGATCCGCGACAGCGCCAATTGACGGTCACCTGCGATCAGCTGGTCGTCGCTCACCCGGACCGTCGCCGATGACAGCCGCCAGACAATGAGCATGGCCAGCAGCGCCGAGAGCACGATCGGCAGCCAGGTGAGCCAGGCCGGAATGATGAAGGCGAACTCCGCGCCGAGCAGCACGCCCACCACTGCGCCGGCCGGGTACCACCACAACGGGGTTTTCAGTCGCTCGCGGTAGCCGACCGGTCCGGCGGCTGGCGGGACCTGATGGGTCACGGGCTCGGTCACTCGACGAGGGTAGCCTTTTGCCCTGTGACCAGGGTGATCAGCGCAGCGGCGGCCGGCCTGGCCGACTCGATGACCGCCACCGACACGGACGCAGGGCTGCGGGTGCAGGTACGCCGGTTGCATCCACTGGCGGCGATTCCGAGCTACGCGCTGGACGGTGACGCCGGCGCGGACCTGGTGACCGTGATCGGGGTCAGGCTGGCGCCAGGCGAGCGGGCCCTGCTGCCCACCGGTATCGCGATCGCGTTGCCGGCCGGCTATGCGGGCTTCGTGCATCCTCGCTCCGGCCTGGCGATACGTGCCGGTTTGGGACTTGTGAACGCACCTGGCACCATCGACTCCGGCTACCGCGGCGAGATCAAGGTGATCGTGATCAACCATGATCGTGACAACATGATCGAGCTGCGGCCGGGTGACCGGATCGCGCAGCTGGTGATCCAGCGCGTCGAGCAGGCCAGCTTCGAACTGGTGCACGAGCTGCCTGAGTCCGAGCGCGGCTCGGGCGGGCATGGTTCGACCGGTGGCGCAGGCGCGCTGCTGGCCGAACCGGAGCAGCAACTGACAGCCAGCGGTGAGAAACTGGCCGGGCACGGCGAAACTTCCAGAGGAGACGATCAGTAATGGCGCTGCGGCGCAAGGAGAAGCGCACCGAGCGATCCAAGCTCGATGCCACCCCACCGTGGGACACCAAGCGGCATCACGAGAGCGCGCCGACCACCGGCCCGTACGACGTGGCCGACCAGCCGGCTGAGGAGTTGCCACGGTTGGACCTGGGTGCCCTGCTGATCCCGGCCGACAGCGGCCTGGAAATCCGGGTCGAGATGGCCGAGGAAGGTCAGGTCGCCGGCGTGGTGCTGCTGAACGAGACCGGCCAGATGCAACTCGGCGTGTTCGCCGCGCCTCGCAACGAAGGCATCTGGGACGAGGTACGCGCCGAGATCAAGGCGTCCATCTCATCCCAGGGCGGCACGGTGTCAGACCAGGACGGTGAGTTCGGCGCCGAGCTGAGCGGCAAGCTGCCGGCTCCCGGTGGATTCACGCCAGTCCGGTTCATCGGGGTGGACGGGCCGCGCTGGTTCCTGCGGGCGATGCTCGCCGGCGCCCCGGCCCAGGACGATGAGCACGCTCAGCTGTTCCTGGAGACCTTCCGCGAGGTCGTGGTGGTGCGGGGCAACGAGCCGTTGCCGGTGCGCGACCCGGTGCCGCTGCAGCTGCCGCGCGAAGCTGCTGACCAGATCGCGGCCGACCAGCTCGCCGCTGCATCGGCCGAGGCCGCCGAGCAGCAGGACTGAGGATGACCGGGCCGTCGGCCGACGAGCTGCGTGAGCGCACCCGCGAGCAAATCCTGGTCGCGATGGGCGGCTGGTCGGGCACGGTGATCGCGGCGATCCCGCCGGTGGTCTTCGTCATCGTCAATGCGCTGGCCGGCCTGCGGGTCGCGATCTATGCCGCGGTCGGGTCCGGAGTGCTGATCGCCGGCTACCGGCTGGTCCGCCGGCAGTCACTGCAGCAGGCCGCGACCGGGCTGTTCAGCGTGCTGATCGCGGCCCTGATCGCGCACCGGACCGGGCAAGCCCGGGGCTTCTTCCTGCTGGGCATCGCCGGGTCGATTCTCTACGGCGGGATCTTCGCGATCTCGCTGCTGGTCCGGCGGCCGCTGATCGGGCTGATCTGGGAGTTCCTGGACCCGTCCCCGTTGCCCGAAGGCACCAAGTGGTACCGGGTTCGTCCGCTGCGCCGGGGCTATGACCTGGCCAGCCTGGCGGCGCTGGCGATGTTCGCCGCGCGGGCGATCGTCCAGCTGAGCCTGTTCCGGGATAACAAGACCGGCTGGCTGGCGGTCACCAGGATCGTGATGGGTTTTCCGCTGTATCTCGCGGTAATCGCGGTGGTGTTCTGGGTAGTCCGGCGGGCTCGTCGCCAGCTGCCGCCGCTGCCGGACGCTGAGCCTCCGGCCGCGGACCTGGCTGCCACCGAGACGCCGACCCACGAACTATCGACCCACGAACTATCGACCAACCAGCAAGGCTCCGAGCCGGTCACTCAGCAGCCGGTCGAACAGCTACCGGCCAACGAGCTGTAGGGCGGGTCGCTAGGCGGCGCAGACCGCGCGGCGGATCGCCGGTTCGGCTTCGGGCAGGGCCACGAACAGCAGCTCGTCACCAGGCTCCAGCGGCTCGTCCGGGGTGGGCACGATCACCCGCGAACCACGGATGATTGCCACCAGCGCGGCGTCGGCGGGCAGGTCCAGATCCCGGATCGGGATGCCGGCGCATGGGGCGTCGGCCGGCAGCGTGACCTCGATCAGGTTGGCCTGGCCCTGGCGCAGGCTGAACAGCCGGACGACATCGCCGACCGAGACCGCCTCCTCGACCAGCGCGGCGAGCACTCGTGGTGTCGAGACCGCGACATCGACGCCCCAGGCCTCGGTGAACAGCCATTCGTTGGCGGGATGATTGATCCGGGCCACCACCCGGCGCACCGAGAACTCGGTCTTGGCCAGCAGCGATACCACCAGGTTGGCCTTGTCGTCGCCGGTTGCGCCGATGACCACCTCGCAGTCCTGCAACTGGGCGTCCTCCAAGCTGGACAGCTCGCAGGCATCGGCCTGCAGCCACTTGGCCTCCGGGATTCGCTCCGGACGAACCTTGCGGACGTCCTTGTCGATCAGCAGCAGCTCGTGACCGTTGGCTATGAGTTCCCGGGCGATCGACCGGCCCACCGCGCCGGCACCTGCGATGGCGATACGCATCAGTGAGCGCCTCCGGTCGGACCGCCGGCAGCGGCTGCCCGGACGGTGTCGGTCAGGTCGTCGGTAGCCGTGACGTGCAGCTCGTCACCGTGCTGGATCACGGTATGCCCGCGCGGCAGTTCACCCTTACCGAACCTGCTTATCAGCGCTACCCGAGCACCGGTTGCGTCCTCGAAGTGGGTGACCTTCTGGCCCACCCAGCTCTCGGCCAGGTTCACGTGCAGCATCACGATCTGACCGGTCGGGTCGCGCCATTCCTCATCGATGGTGCCGCCCATCAGGTTCTTCAGCAGCCGGTTTGCTGTCCAGGGCACGGTCGCGATGGTCGGAATGCCCAGGCGCTCGTAGACCTCGGCGCGCAGCGGGTCATAGATCCGGGCCACCACGTGGCCAACGCCGAAGGTCTCGCGGGCGACCCGGGCAGCGATGATGTTGGAGTTGTCGCCGCTGGACACCGCCGCGAACGCGTCCGCGCCCTCGATGCCGGCCGCGACCAGGGTGTCCCGGTCGAAGCCGATACCGGCGATGGTCTTGCCGTTGAAGCTGTCGCCGAGCCGTCGAAAGGCGTTCGGATCCTGATCGATGATCGCTACCGAATGGTTCAGCCGCTGCAAATGATGCGCGAGGGTAGAACCCACCCGACCGCATCCCATGACAACAATGTGCACGTCGGCGACGCTACACAGTGCGAGCCGGTTCTGTGCGGGTGCCTAGGCTGGCCCCGTGAGTCGATCCCACCCCACCGGCCAGCCGACCTGGCTGGGCCAGCGCCTGGAGCTGACGATCGGGCCGGTTGCCCACGGCGGGCATTGCGTGGCCCGCCATGACGGGCGGGTGCTGTTCGTCCGCCATTGCCTGCCGGGCGAGCTGGTGCTGGCCGAGGTGACCGAGGACCGGGGCGGCTCGTTCTGCCGGGCCGACGCGGTCGAAATCCTGCGGCCGAGCCCCGATCGGGTGCCAGCACGGTGCGAGTACGCCCACCCCGGCGGCTGTGGCGGCTGCGACTTCCAGCACGTGTCGCTGGCCGGCCAGCGCGCCTTGAAGGCGGCGGTTGTGCGCGAGCAGCTGCAGCGGCTGGCCGGCCTGGAGCGCGAGGTCGAGGTGCTGTCGCTGCCGGCCGGCTCGACCGAGGGATTGGGCTGGCGCCGGCGGATCCGGTTCGCGGTCGGCCCGACCGGCGAACTCGGCCTGCACTCCCATCGCAGCGATCGGGTGGTGCCGGTGCGGCACTGCCCGCTCGGGGCGCCGGGGGTGGGCGACGCGACGGCGCTGGACCGGCGCTGGACCGGCTACCAGGCCATCGAGGTGGCCACTGACGACCGCGGCGCGATCGCCACGGTGGGCTTGCGCGAGCAAGCCGGCACCGGGCGTGGCCGGTCCCGGCCGAAGCTGCTGGCCGAGCAGCTGCCGGGTGCCTCGGAGTTGCACTACCGGGTTGCCGGCCGGGACTTCGCGCTGGCGCCGGCCGGTTTCTGGCAGACCCATCCGGCCGCGGCGGCCGCCTTCACCGAGCTGGTACTGGCCGGCGCGGATCCGCAACCGGGGGAGCGGGCACTGGATCTCTATGCCGGTGCCGGCCTGTTCACCGCCGCGCTGGCCGGCGCGGTTGGCTCGACCGGCCGGGTCATCGCGGTCGAGGGCGATCGTGCCGCCAGCCGGGCAGCCACCGCCAACCTGGCCGATCTGGGGCAGGTCAGCGTCCGGCAGGCAGCGCTGAGCGCCGGCCTGGTGGGCTCGCTGGTGGCCGAGCTGAGGCCGGACGTGGTGGTGCTCGATCCGCCGCGAACCGGCGCCGGCGGGCAGCTGATCAGCGCGATCCTGGCCGGCCGGCCCCGCGTCGTGGTGTACGTCGCCTGCGACCCGGCGGCACTGGCCCGTGACCTGGCCACGGCCGGTGCGCTCGGCTGGAACCTGGCGGAGCTGACCGCTATCGACGCTTTTCCGATGACTCACCACGTCGAGTGCGTCGCGGTATTGCGCCAGCAGGAGCCAGTAGGCTGAACGGCTGTGAGTGCCGTTCTGAAAACCGTGACATCGCCGTCGGACCTGCGCCGGCTCAGCTTCGACGAGTTGGCGCTGCTGGCCACCGAGATCCGCGACTTCCTGGTCAGCTCGGTCTCGCGCACCGGCGGCCACCTCGGACCCAACCTTGGCGCGGTCGAGCTGACCCTGGCCCTGCACCGGGTCTTCGATTCGCCGGCCGAGCCGATCCTGTTCGACACCGGCCACCAGAGTTACGTGCACAAGATCGTCACCGGCCGCCAGGACGACTTCGCCAGCCTGCGCCAGTACCGGGGCATGTCCGGCTACCCCAGCCGGGCCGAGAGCCCGCACGATTGGATCGAGAACTCGCACGCCTCGACCGCGCTGTCCTACGCCGACGGCCTGTCCAAGGCCTTCGAGGTGCGTGGCGATCGCCGTCCGGTGGTGGCGGTGGTCGGCGACGGCGCGCTGACCGGCGGCATGTGCTGGGAGGCGCTGAACAACATCGCCGCCTCGAACCGTCCGGTGGTGATCGTGGTCAACGACAACGGACGGTCCTACTCGCCGACCATCGGTGGCCTAGCCGAGCACCTGGCCGGCCTGCGATTGCGGCCGGGCTACGAGCGGATGCTGCGCAACGTCAAGGGCACCCTGGGTCGCACGCCGGTGGTCGGTCAGCCGTTGTATGACGCGCTGCACGGGCTCAAGCGCGGCGTGAAGGATCTGCTCGCGCCGCAGGGCATGTTCGAGGACCTCGGCCTGAAATACCTCGGGCCGGTGGACGGCCACGACATGGCCAGCCTGGAACACGCCTTCGAGCTGGCCAGGCAGTTCGGCGGCCCGGTGCTGGTGCACTGCGTCACCCGCAAGGGCTTCGGCTACGCGCCGGCTGAGAACCACCAGGACGACCACATGCATGGTGGCGGCGCCTTCGATCCGGTGACCGGCCGGTCGCTGAGCAAGGGCGGGCGCAGCTGGTCGAAGGTATTCGCCGAGGAGATGGTCCGGGTCGGGGCCGAGCGTGATGACGTGGTTGCGATCACCGCCGCGATGCAGAACCCGGTCGGCTTCGGCCCGTTCGCCAAGGCCTATCCGGATCGGCTCTTCGACGTCGGGATCGCCGAGCAGCACGCGCTCACCTCGGCCGCCGGGATGGCCGCGGCCGGCCTGCACCCGGTGATCGCGCTGTACGCCACCTTCCTGAACCGGGCTTTCGACCAGCTGCTGATGGACGTGGCCTTGCACAAGGCCGGGGTCACCATCGTGCTGGACCGGGCCGGGGTGACCGGTGAGGACGGCGCCAGCCACCACGGCATGTGGGATCTGGCGATGCTCGGCATCGTGCCGGGCCTGCGACTGGCGGTACCGCGCGACGCACCGACGCTGCGCAGCGCGCTGGCCGGCTGTCTGGCGGTGTCTGATGCGCCGAGCGTGCTTCGCTACCCGAAGACCCCGATGGGTGAGGACATCGACGCCCTCCGGTCACTCGGTTCGGTCGACGTGCTGGCCGAACCGGCCGGTTCAGCGGGTCAACCGGTGGACGTGTTGCTGATCTCGGTCGGCGCGATGGCAGGCGACGCCCTGCAGGCAGCGCACCGGATCGGCGAGGCCGGTTACACGGTGCGGGTGGTCGATCCACGCTGGGTGATGCCGATACCGCCTGAACTGGCTGAACTGGCCGTGGCAGCCGGGGTGGTGGTCACCGTCGAGGACGGTGTCGTCGTCAATGGCGCCGGATCGAGGTTCGCGCAATTCCTGCGCGAAGGCGGTTCGACCGTTCATACTCGCGAGATCGGTATTCCAGTGGCGTTTCTCGACCACGGAACCGTGAATGAGATTCGCGCGGAGATCGGACTTACGCCGCAGGGTATTTCTCGGCGGACAATCGAGTTCGCCGCGGCGGTGCTCGGCCGCGGCGATGGGGCAGGCAACGGAGGTGTCTTGACGGGGACGTCGGAATTGTCAGCGAGTTCAGACGACCGGCGGGATTGACGCTTGCTATACATCGCGACATAGCACGTCGTGAGAGTGTGTGTTGCCGGCCACCTCGGGCCCAGACCAGGTCCGAGGTCTCTACGAAGGCGGAGACAGCGTGCGAGTACTTGTGGTGGAAGACGAAACTCAACTGGCAGACGCGGTTGCCCGCGGACTGCGCCGAGAAGGAATGGCCGTCGATGTCGCCTACGACGGTGACGAGGGATTCGGCAAGGCGACGACGACCAGGTACGACGTCGTCGTGCTCGACCGGGACCTGCCGGGCAAGAGCGGGGACGAGATCTGCCGGTCGTTGACCGACGAGGGCGTGCTGACCCGGGTGATCATGCTCACCGCGAGCGCAGCGATCGAGGACAAGGTCGAGGGACTGGCCCTGGGCGCCGATGACTACCTGGCCAAGCCGTTCGCGTTCGCCGAGCTGGTTGCGCGGGTTCGCGCACTGGGCCGGCGGGCCACCCCGGCAGCGCCGCCGGTGTTGCAGGCCGGCGACCTGATCCTGGACCCGGCCAAGCGGACGGTGACCCGGGCCGGTCGCAACGTGGACCTGACCCGCAAGGAATTCGGCGTGCTGGAGACGTTGCTCTCGGCGGCCGGTGTCGTTGTGTCCAGTGAGGAGCTGCTGGACCGGGTATGGGACGAGCACGCCGATCCGTTTACCACGACGGTGCGCGTGACCATGATGACGCTGCGTCGCAAGCTCGGCGAGCCGCCGATCATCGAGACTGTCGTCGGTTCCGGCTACCGGGTGGATCCGACGCTGGTCAACCCGTCCGACGAGGACGCTGAACCTGGGGGGAGTTCGACCGACCAGTGAGATTGGTGCAGCCGACGCTGCGGATCAGGATGGCCTTTCTTTACGGCACCCTGGTACTGCTGATCGGTGCTGCACTGATGGCGACGTCCTACATCCTGTTGGACCGGGCGCTGGGCCAGAACCGGCTGCCCGCCAACATCCAGGACCCGGCGACGTTCACCGGTTCGGACGGCAAGCCCTACCGGTTCAACCCGGCGCAGGACCAGATCGCGGTCCGGCACGACGCCCTGAGTTACCTGCTTAACAACGGGTTGCTGTACTTCGGGGTGATCGTGCTGATCGGCTCGATCGGTGGCTACCTGCTGGCCCGGCAGGCGTTGCGGCCGGTCGCCCGAATCACCGCGACCGCCCGGCAGCTGTCCACCAAGACGCTGAGCGAGCGGATCGGGCTAGGCGGCCCGGACGACGAGCTGCGCGAGCTGGCCGACACCTTCGATGAGATGCTCGGCCGGCTCGACGCGGCCTTCGGCAGCCAGAAGCGGTTCGTGGCCAACGCCAGCCACGAGCTGCGCACCCCGCTGGCGGTCATCCAGACCGAGCTGGACGTCACCCTGTCTGACCCGCACGCGGCCGCTGATGAGCTGCGCCGGATGGGTGAGGTGGTCCGCGATGCCACCAACCGGGCGCAGCGACTGGTGGACGCGTTGCTCGCGCTGGCCCGGTTGCAGGGTAGGGAGGGTCAGGCCCTTGAGCTGTCCGAACCGGTCACGCTGAACGAGCTGATCCCGAACGCGGTCGCGGCCGCCCAGGCCGAGGCGGCGACCCGTGGCATCACCATCACCGCGATCGGTGAACCGGTTCGCACCACCGGCGATCCTCGTTTGCTGGAAAGGGTGATCGGCAACCTGGTAGAGAATGCCGTGCGCTACAACGTGCCCGGCGGCTGGGTGAAGATCGAGACGGGCAGCGAGGGCACCGGCTCGCAGCGGCAGTCCAAGATCATCGTCAGCAACTCCGGCGTCCCGGTGCTACCGGAGGAGGTCGAGGGCCTGTTCGATGCGTTCCGGCGAGGTGGCCGGGCGCGCACCGGCCAGCGCGGTGCCGGCCTTGGGCTGTCCATCGTGCGGGCGATCGTCGATGCCCACCACGGTTCGATCGACGCGACCGCGCAGCCTGCGGGCGGGCTGCGGGTGGCGATCTCGTTGCCGGCCACGGCCAGCCTGGCAGCCTCGCTGATCAGCTAGCCGCTCGATGAGACGATGACTCGCCTGCGTATCCGGCTGCCACCATGGACTGCCCATCCGGGCTTCGGGGTGCTGGTGCTGTTCGTCCTTGCGGTGGTGCTGATCGCGCATGGCGAACCGCAGCCGTCCTCGCGGCCCAGTGGCACTTCGGTGGCGGTGAGCGGTACCGCCACCGCTCCCGGCAGCGTCCCGCCGCTGCTTTACCTGCGCGGTGATCGGGTGGAGTTTCGCCAGCAGCAGCGGCTGGTACGCGAGGTGCCGTTGCCGGCCGGCGCGGTGCCCACCGCGATCGTGTCCGGCCGGGGCCTGGCGGTGGTGCTGGCCGCCGCGGACGGGCGCCAGCGAGCGTACGCCGTCGACCACAGCTTCCGGGTGCACGACCTGGGCTATGCCGACGCGGTGCTGCCGGCGGTAAGCGGAACCGCTGCGATCATCGTCGAGACGGCGGTGCTCGATCCGGGCCTGCTGCCGCTACCGTCACCGTCGGCAAGCAGCAGCGGCAGCAAGGGCCTCACCAGCGCCTCGGACAGTGGCGAGGGTGGCGCCAGCAGCTCGAAGGCCAATCAGGGACTGCCGGATCTGCGCGACTTCGCCGTCCGGCGCTATGACACAGCCGGTCGGTCGGTCGGCCTGCTGCAGGAGCTGCCGCCGGGCACCCGGGTCGCCACTGACACCGCGGCCGGCCTGGTGGTCTGGCAGCCGGTCAACCGGGTCTTCGACGCCGGCCTGCCCCAGGAATCGCTGTCAGCGGCTGCGGAACTGATCCGGCCGGACGGTTCCGAGCGGGCACTCGGGCCGGTGCATCCGCTGGCCGCCAACGGGCAGGACCTGCTGGTATGGGACGTCGCGGTTCGCCGTTTCGGGGTGATGCCGCTGCGTTACGTGACCTCGACCGCGACCAGCACCGCGACCCCGAAGCGCAGTTCATCCACGCCTTCGGTCAGCCGGTCAGCGACCAGCTCGCCGAGCGCCAGGCCGACCACTGTTGCCGGGGTGCGCTGGTTCCTGCCGACCCGGGGGATGCTGCTGGTTACCGGCCCGGCGGCGTTCAATTCCGATGGCACTTCGTTCGCGGTCTATGCCCAGGTCGGTACCCGCCGAAGGCTGGTGGTGGCCGAGTTGCAGAACCTGGGCACCGACCAGGTCCAGGTGCTGTCGCTGGCCCAACCGCTGGCCAAGCCGAGCGCCACGCCCAGCAGCTCGGCGACCCTGATCAGCCCGAGCAATGGCCCCAGCAGCGGGTCGCCGAGCGCGAGCTCGACGGCGCCCGCCCTGGAACCGGACGGCTATCCGATCGCCGCACCGCTGGCCCCGCTCTGGTGGAACGGGCTGGTCGTGGGCGTGGGTACCGACGGCACGGTGGTTGGCTATAAGCCCGGCGGCGCGCAGTCGTCCCTGCTCGATCTCGGACTGACCGGGATCAAGGCAATGGCCTCGGTACCGTGAGCTGCTGAGCTGCTGAGCTGCTGAGCTGCTGAGCTGGTCAGCTAGCCGGAACGCAGGCGATGCCTCGGCCCAGCAGCCGCCGGCCGAGAACCCGCTCGGACACGCCTTGCCGGTCAAGGTAGGGCGTGATGCCACCCAGGTGGAACGGCCAGCCGGCGCCGAGCAGCATGCACAGGTCGATGTCCTGGGGCTCGGCAACCACACCGTCGGCGAGCATCAGCCCGATCTCCTCGGCCAGCGCCGACAGCGCCCGGTCCCGGACCTGCTCGGCGGTGGACGGCCGGCCGCCAACCTGGAACAGGCCGGCCACCTCTGGGTCGATCTGCTGGCTGCCGGTGTCCCAGCTATAGATGCCGGGCTTGCCCGCCTCGACTAGCCGGCGCAGGTTGTCCGATACGTGGTAACGGTCACCGAAGGCGGTGTGCATGGTCTCGGCGACGTGCAGGGCGACGGCCGGTCCAACCAGGGCCAGCAGGATGAACGGCGACATCGGCAGGCCGAGCGGCTCCAGCGCCTGATCGGCTACCTCGATCGGGGTGCCCTCGTCCACCGCTGCGGTGACCTCGCCCAGGAACCGGGTCAGCAACCGGTTGACCACGAAGGCCGGCGCGTCCGAGACCAGCACCGAGGACTTCTTCAGGGTCCTGGCGACTGCGAACGCGGTGGCCAGGCTGGCCTCGTCGGTGCGCTGGCCGCGCACGACCTCGAGCAGTGGCAGCACCGCGACCGGGTTGAAGAAGTGGAAGCCGACCACCCGCTCCGGGTGCTTGAGTCCAGCGGCCATCTCGGTGATCGACAGCGACGAGGTGTTGCTGGCCAGGATCGTCTCGGCGCTGACGTAGTTCTCAAGTTCGGCGAATACCGCCTGTTTGATGGACAGTTCCTCGAAGACCGCCTCGATTACGAAGTCGGCGTCGGCGAAGGCGTCCTTGGTGAGCGAGCCGGTGACCAGCGCCTTGAGCCGGTTGGCCTTGTCCGCGCTCAGCCGGCCCTTGGCCAACTGCTGGTCGAGGTCGTTATGGACATAGGCCACGCCCCTGTCCAGCCGGTCCTGATCGAGGTCGGTCAGCACGACCGGCACTTCCAGCCGGCGGGCGAACAACAGCGCCAGCTGGCTGGCCATCAACCCGGCGCCGACCACCCCGACCTTGGTGACCTTGCGGGCCAGCGACTTGTCCGGCGCGCCGGCCGGCCGCTTGGCGCGCTTGTTAACCAGCTCGAAGCTGTACAGGCCGCTGCGCAGCTCGTCGCTCATGATCAGATCGGCCAGGGCCTCGTCCTCGGCGGCGGTACCGGTCGCGAAGTCGACAGTTTTGGCTTGTTCGATAAGCTCAAGCGCGCGTAGCGGTGCCGGTGCCGCGCCGTGCAGCTTGGCCTCGATGAACGCCCGACCGGCGGCTACCGCGTCGTCCCAGGCCTGGCCACGATCAGGCTCGGTCCGCTCGATCGGAGTCGAGCCATCCAGCACCTTGGCAGCCCAGCGCAATGATTCGGCGAGAAAATCAGCGGATTCTGCCAGCTCGTCGAAGATTCCGAGCTTGTATGCCTGCGCCGGCTTGAGCATCTTGTTCTGGTTCAGCGCGTTCTCGATGATGACCGTCACGGCGGCCTTCGGACCGATCAGGTTCGGTAGCAGCTGGGTGCCACCCCAGCCGGGTACCAGGCCAAGGAAACACTCGGGAAACGCGATCGCGGCCGCGTTGGCCGATAGGGTTCGGTAGTCGCAGTGCAGCGCGAGTTCCAGGCCGCCGCCGAGTACTGCCCCATTGACAAAGGCGAAAGTAGGGACGTCCAAGTTCCGGATCCGGCCGAAGGCCTGATGGCCGGCCTGGGCAATCGCCAGCGCCTGGCTGCGATCGGTGATCAGGCCGATGCCCGATACATCGGCGCCGACTGCGAAAACGAACGGCTTGCCAGTGATGCCGAGGGCGGCGACCTTGGGCTGGTGCGCCTCGATCTCGTCCAGCGCGGACTCCAGCGAGGCCAGCCCGGCCGGTCCGAACGTGGACGGCCGGGTGTGATCGTGCCCGTTTTCCAACGTGATCAGCGCGAACTCGCCGGGCACGCCAGGCACCTCAAGGTAACGAACCAGTGACCGGGTGACGACCTCGTCGGCGAACTCGGGTGCGGTGGCGGTCATGTCAGTTCTGCCCTTCAGCGTCGGGGTGGTTCGGGTTCTCCCAGATCACGGTGCCGCCCTGGCCGAGGCCCACGCACATTGCGGTCAGGCCGTAGCGGACCTCAGGGTGCTCGCTGAACTGCCGCGCCAGCTGGGTCATCAGGCGCACGCCGGATGAGGCCAGCGGGTGCCCGAGCGCGATCGCGCCACCGTACTGGTTCACTCGCGGGTCATCGTCGTCGATGCCGTAGTGATCGAGAAAGGCAAGTACCTGCACGGCAAAAGCCTCGTTGAGCTCGAACAGCCCGATGTCGTCGATGCTCAGCCCGGTCGATCGGAAGGCTCGCTCGGTGGACGGGATCGGCCCGACCCCCATCACCGCCGGGTCCACGCCGGCGAAGCCGTAGCCAACCAGGCGCATCCGGGCCGGCAGGCCGAGTTCGACGGCGGTAGCGGCATCGGCGAGCACGCAGGCGGTCGCCCCGTCGTTGAGGCCGGCCGCGTTGCCGGCAGTGACCCGCCCGTGCGGTCGAAACGGCGTCTTCAGCCCGGCCAGGTCAGCCAGCGTGGTGCCCGGTCGGGGCGGCTCGTCCTTGGTGGCCAGGCCCCAGCCCAGTTCGGCCGATCGGATGGCAACCGGCACCAGATCCGGGGTGATCTTGCCTTCGGCGTAGGCCGTGGCGACCTTCTCCTGGCTGCGCAGTGCGTACCGGTCGGCCCGCTCCTTGGTCAGCTGCGGGAACCGGTCGTGCAGGTTCTCAGCGGTGGCGCCCATCGACAGCGCGTCCAGGTCGACCAGCTTGTCGGCCAGGAACCGCGGGTTGGGGTCTGCGGCCTCGCCCATCGGGTGCCGGCCCATGTGCTCGACACCACCGGCGATGGCCAGGTCGTAGGCACCGAAGGCGATCGAGCCTGCCACCGTGGTCACTGCGGTCATGCCGCCGGCGCACATCCGGTCGATCGCGTAGCCGGGAACCGACTTCGGCAGGCCGGCCAGCAGCGCGGCAACCCGGCCGATGGTCAGGCCCTGATCACCGATCTGGGTGGACGCTGCGATCGCCACCTCGTCGATCCGCTCAGGGGGCAGCTGCGGGTATCGCCGGAGCAGCTCACGGATCACCGCGACGATCAGGTCATCGGCCCGGGTCTCGGCGTAGATCCCCTTGCCGGCCCTGCCGAACGGGGTGCGGGCACCGTCGACGAACACGACGTCGCGAACCGGGCGGGACGGCCGCGGGCTGCGGTCGGCGGAGGTTGCTGATGACACGGCGGGCTCCCTGGGTGCATGCGCGGCTCGGGTAGGACCGAGTTACCGACGAGTAACTTAACTTTAGCCGGTGCCGGCCACAGCGTCGCCGCGGGTGGCTGTGAGATGGCCGACGGATCGGCCACCTCGCTACTCGGACTCGGCGACGGTCCCGGCCAGCGCGACGGTGAGCCCGGCCGCGAGCAGGTCGATCTGCCAGGGTC
Organism: Jatrophihabitantaceae bacterium; assembly: GCA_039922115.1. Classification (GTDB taxonomy): domain Bacteria; phylum Actinomycetota; class Actinomycetes; order Mycobacteriales; family Jatrophihabitantaceae; genus Jatrophihabitans_A. The sequence goes on along the minus strand of JBDSAN010000342.1, from coordinate 1,027 downwards.
GGGCGCCAAGCTCGGCCAGCCGGTCGCGGACCGCCGGTTCGGTCAGCGGGGTGACCGAACGCCAGGCGAGGCGGCGGATCACCTCGCCGGCCAGCAGGTTCTGGCTGACCACCTGCTGCTCGGCCGCGCAGTCGGCCACCACTGCCTTGCAGCCAGCCAGCCGGACGGCGGCGGCCGGGTCCTTGTCGCGCCAGCGCGAGGGTGCCGGCATCGCGTCCGGGTCGGCGGAGGTCTGGGCCAGCGGTGGCAACTCGTTCTCATCGAGCCGGCGGCCCTCGGTCAGCGCGCCGAACCAGTAGCCGGCCAGCCGGCGCTGGCGGGGGCCGTGAAAGACATCCAGCGCGATCAGCTCTGCCTCGGTCTGCGGGTTGGCCTTCACCGCGGCGATGATCGCTGAATCCGGCAACGTCCGGCCGGGCGCGACGTCGCGTTCGGCGGCCAGCCGGTCGCGGGCCTGCCAGAGCGAGCGCACCATGCCCAGCTGGCGGCGGCTGCGCAGGCCGTGGATGCCAGAGGTCCGCCGCCACGGGTCCGAGCGCGGTGCCGGTGCGGGTGCCTGCAGGATCGCGGCACATTCCTGCTCGGCCCAGCCGAGCTTGCCCGTGCGAGCCAGCTCGGCCAGCAGGACCTCACGCAGCTCGATCAGCAGCTCGACGTCCAGTGCGGCATAGACCAGCCAGTCGTGCGGCAGCGGCCGGGTCGACCAGTCAGCTGCCGAGTGGCCCTTCTCCAGCGAGATCGCGAGATACTGCTCGAGCATGGTGCCGAGCGCGACCCGTTCCGAGCCCAGCAGCCGGCCCACCAGCTCGGTGTCGAACAGCCGCCGCGGCAGCATGCCCAGCTCGGCCAGGCAGGCCAGGTCCTGGCTGGCCGCGTGCAGGATCCACTCCGAGTCGGCCAGCGCGGCATCGATCGAGCTGAGGTCGGGCAGCTCGATCGGATCGATCAGAAAGGTGCCGGCGCCCGCGCGGCGCAACTGCACCAGGTACGCGCGCTGGCTGTAGCGGTAGCCCGAGGCCCGCTCGGC
>JBDSAN010000341.1:0-2713 GCA_039922115.1 Jatrophihabitantaceae bacterium | reverse complement strand
AGCGGCGAAGCTCACCTGGCCGGTGGCCGACAGCGCCGATACCGAATCGACCGTGAGATCGCCGATCCGGCGATCGGGATCGGCTTTGCCCATGCCGGCCGGCATGAGCATGAACTCGTCGCCGCTCTGCACCTGCAGCAGCGGAGCGCAGTCCAAGCCGACCCGGTTCGGCTGGCCCAGCACGGTCACCGGCAGCGAGTGCAGCAGTTCGGCGACCTCGGTGGAAAACGGCAACCGATTGGACGGCCCCTCGACCTCGGGACGCTGGCTGAACCGGAGTCCGATCACCCGGTTGCGTACCCGGTCCAGGATGTCGGCCCAGGTCACCGGCGCGGTGTCGGCCTCAGCCAGGACGTGGGCCAGCGACTCGGTTAACACCCCCACGTGTGCATTGCTCGCGTACTCGTACTCGTATGCGCGTTGCTGTGGTGCGCAGGCGACGATCCGCACCGCGTGCGGATTGCCACCGACCGGGACCAGATCCGTCCGCAAGCCTTCTCGCTCGAGGCGGTCCAGATGTGCCCGAACCCTGTCGTAGGACACCCGGCCGATCGACTTGATGACCCCTTCGGAGCCGCGGGACATGAGCCCGGAATGGCAGCAGTCGAGGATCACGGTCACGTTGTCGGTTATCGCGGTCAGCTGTGCCTGCCGAACAGACAGCTCGGCGGAGGTGATACCCAGAAATTCGCCCTCGTCCGAGTCGGTGAAGCCCATCGGGACGATGTACTGCAGCTCGGTCGGGCCATCCCCGGGCACACCGGACGGCCCGGTGTACCCGCCGTGGCCGGAGTAGTAGACGACGATCGCGTCGTCCGGTCGGGCGTCGGCGATCAACTGGTCGTACGCGGCGAGGACGCCGGACCGGGTGGCCTGCTCCGGCCCGCAGATCCGCGTCGTGAAGCGACGCTCGCAGAGGAGTTTCCCCATCACCGCGAGATCGCGGTGCACCCCCTTCAGGCCGCCGTGGTTCGCGCCGATGAGCAATGCTGTCCGGGTCACCGAATCTCTCCTTCGTCTCGCGGTCCGGCAGCCGCTGACCCGGTGATCGTTCGAGTTTCGCCTTGCTGCATCGTCCTGTTCGGACGACTGGCCGTTGCCTCTTCCTGACGGACGGCGGTACGCCTACGGCGCCGTGCGGCCGGTCAGGATCGCCGCGGCGTCGACGAGCAGGCGGCGGGCGGACCGGATCGCCGACAGGACTTCCTGCAGGAGGTACTCCGCGGTATCGGGGCGATCGCCCCAACCGGCGCCGAACCCCGCGGCGTCGATCTCGACACCGAGCGGGAGTTGTAGCTGCCGGACGCCGTCGAAGGTCTGGAACGGCACGAACACCTGGGTGGTGACGACCAGGATTCGCTCGCCCTGCCCTGGCCGTGCGACCCGTGCCCACAAGCCGAGGTGTCGGATGTGTCGAGTCGGTACGGCGGCCGGCCGATGCTGGCCGACAGGACGACCGCTACCGTGGCACCGTCTGGCCCGGTCAGCTCTCGCCAGCGTTCGTGGGTGATGCCGGTGGCGTCTCACTCTGCGCCGGCGCTGGTCCGCGCCTTCCAGCGCGGGCAACTGGCGATGTCCGAGGCACAGCCGCAGAGGAATCGGACGTCCGCCGGGGCAAGTCCGAACTCGCCGCCCGCGGCCGCGGTCATCAGGTCGAACTCGTCGGCCGCGCCTGGTGCATATGACTCGACGACGGGCCGCTCCGCCGGTGCGGTGGTGATGAGAGGTCGCGGGCTGCCGAGAAAGTACGGGGCACCGAGATCGACCCTCTGCCGTTGCAGCAGGCTGGCGTAGCGAGCCCGCAGCAGCGGCGACCGGAAGCCGCCGCCCAGCACGAGTGTCCGATCGTCGGCGTCGTAGCGCGGAGTCGTCGGGGTTACCAGCCTCAGCTCGGTCGCCTGCGCACGGACGAATGATCGGAGCTCGTCGCCAAAATTGGCTCGAAACGCCTGCCAGCGCTCCTTGTACTGCACTCCGTCGTCCAGGCTGCGGAAGTTGAAGTGATCGGCAGCCACCCGTTCGACGGCCAACGCCCTGCGCAGCACCGCACGCTAGCCGTGATCCAGTCGCGGATCGTCTCCTGCGACAAGCTGATCCAGCCAGCCGGGTAGTTCCTCGTTCAGGTGCAGCCAGTCCTCGGTCGCGGTTCCAGGGTCCGACGCGGAATCCAGCTCAGCGAATGGACTCAGCAACCTGGCCATGGCGTCGCTGAACAGCCAGCCCCGGACAAGATCGAAGGCGGCGGCGCGGGCCTCGGCCACCTGACCGGGTTGCCCCGGACGGAGCACGGACGGCGCTGCCGGACCGTCGGAAGTGGGCTCGGACGGGGGCATCAGCACGACACCTTGATGGTGACCTCGCGGTTCAACGGGTCATAGCGTGGATCGGGGGGCGCGGTGACGCTGGGATTGGGGCCCCAGCCATAGCCCTTCGCGGCAATCGGATTGGTGGCGCCCAAGGCGACCAGCTCCTGCTTTACCCGGTCGGCTCGCCGCTGGGAGAGGTCGCCGGCGCCGTAGTGGGCGACGTAGCCCCCGATCTGCGCACGTGCGATGGGATTGGCCTGCAGGAAGCTGGCGAACTTCTGCAGTGCCGCCCTGGCGGCCACGGGGCTGCGGAAGTTCGCCTGATCCGTGATGAAACCGACGCCGCCGCTGTCGGGCAGCACCGACAGGCTGTTGCAGGTCAGGTGGACGGTGGCGGCCGGGAAGGC
>JBDSAN010000340.1:0-6518 GCA_039922115.1 Jatrophihabitantaceae bacterium | reverse complement strand
CCGACCATCTGGATGAGCCCGGCCGACGCGGACAAGATCAAGGTCGCCGACAACGACTGGATCGAGGCGGTCAACCGCAACGGCGTCATCGTCGCCCGCGCGGTCGTCTCCCACCGGATGCCGGAGGGAACGGTGTACATGTACCACGCCCAGGAACGAACCATCGACGTCCCGTTGTCCGAGACGAGCGGCAAGCGCGGCGGCATCCACAACTCCGGCACCCGCCTGCTGATCAAACCGACCCACCTGATCGGCGGGTACGCCCAACTGTCCTACGCGTTCAACTACCTCGGGCCCACAGGCAACCAGCGCGACGAAGTGACCGTCATCCGGCGCCGTTCGCAGAAGGTGGAGTATTGATATGCGCGTCATGGCTCAAATGGCGATGGTGATGAACCTCGACAAGTGCATCGGCTGCCACACCTGCTCGGTCACCTGCAAGCAGGCGTGGACGAACCGCTCCGGCGTCGAGTACGTCTGGTTCAACAACGTCGAGACCCGGCCCGGGCAGGGCTATCCGCGCACCTACCAGGACCAGGAGAAGTGGAAGGGCGGCTGGAAGCTGACCCGGCGGGGACGGCTCACCCTCAAGGCCGGCGGTCGGTTCAAGAAGCTCGCCACGATCTTCTCCAACCCGCTGCTGCCCAATATCTCCGACTACTACGAGCCGTGGACCTATGACTATGAAAACCTGACCCGAGCCCCGGCACAGGAACACATCCCGGTGGCACGCCCCAAGTCCCTACTCACCGGCCGCGACATGAAGGTCGAGTGGTCGGCGAACTGGGACGACGACCTCGGCGGCGGGCCGGTCCTGACTAAGGGCGACCCGATCCTGGCGAAGATCAGCGAGGAGGTGAAGCTGGAGTACGAGAAGACCTTCATGTTCTACCTGCCTCGCATCTGCGAGCACTGCCTCAACCCGTCCTGCGCGGCGTCCTGCCCGTCCGGGGCGATCTACAAGCGCAGTGAGGACGGCATCGTCCTGGTCGACCAGGACAAGTGCCGCGGCTGGCGGATGTGTGTCACTGGCTGCCCGTACAAGAAGGTCTACTTCAACCACCGCACCGGCAAGGCCGAGAAGTGCACGTTCTGCTTCCCGCGGATCGAGGTCGGCCTGCCCACCGTCTGCGCCGAGACCTGCGTCGGCCGGCTGCGCTACATCGGCCTGGTCCTCTACGACGCCGAAGCCGTGCTGGAGGCGGCGTCCACGCCGGATGACAAGGATCTTTATGCCGCGCAACGCGCCGCCTTCCTCGACCCGGACGACCCGCAGGTGCAGCGTGCGGCCGAGCAGGCAGGCATCCCGCGGGACTGGGTCGAGGCCGCCCAGCGCTCCCCCGTCTGGGCGCTGATCAACCGCTTCGAGGTCGCGCTGCCGCTGCATCCGGAATACCGAACCATGCCGATGGTCTGGTACGTCCCGCCGCTGTCACCCGTGGTGGACGTGATCAAGAATGACGGTCACGACGCAGAGGACGCCGGCAATCTGTTCGGCGCGATCGATGCATTGCGCATCCCCATCAGCTACCTCGCCGAACTGTTCACCGCGGGCGACCCCAAACCGGTCCGTGACGTCCTCGCACGTCTCGCCGCGATGCGCTCCTACATGCGCGATGTCAACCTCGGCCAGCCCCGGCGTCCGGAACTGGCCGACGCGGTCGGAATGACCCCTGACGAGATGGAGGACATGTACCGACTGCTGGCGATCGCCAAGTACGACGAGCGGTACGTCATCCCGCCGGTCCACGGTGAACTGCACGACCAGGCCGACCAACTGGAAGAACTGGCCTGCTCCCTGGACTTCGAGGGCGGCCCGGGTATGGGCGGCTCCGGACCGTTCGGTGAGTCCTCCGGTGGTCCCAAACCGATCGCGATCGAGAACTTCGAGGCCCTGCGCGAGCGGCAGACCTCCGACGTGTTCGTCGATGCGTCCGACCGGCGCGGCCAGGTCAACCTGCTCAACTGGGACGGCAAGGGTGCGGCCAGTGATCTCATGCCACCACGGAGTTCAGCGCGGACCGAGACCAACGACGATGGAGGGCGAGCATGAGCGCCGGTAACGTCGGCGAGTTGGCGCGGGCGCGCGCACTGCAGGCCGGTGCGCTGTGTCTGAACTACCCGGACGGGACCGTACTGGAACACCTCGACCTGTTGGCCGACACTGCGGCGGCCCTGCCGAAGGCAGCCGGGTTGCCGTTGTCGCGCTTCGTCACGCACCTGCGGTCCACCGACCCTGGGCAGCTGGCACGCGACTACGTCGAGATCTTCGACCTGCGCCGACGGTGCTGCCTGTACCTGACCTACTACTCCCACGGCGACACCCGCAAACGAGGCATGGCGCTGCTGGAATTCACCCACGCCTACCGGGGCGCAGGCGTCACCCTCGTCGGCGGTGAACTACCCGATCACCTCGGCCTGGTCTGCGAAGTTGCCGTCCGCGCGCCCGAGACGGGGCTGGGGCTGCTGCGCGACAACCGGGCCGGAGTCGAGCTGTTGCGCACCGCGTTGGCCGATGCCGGCTCGGCCTACGTCGACGTGCTCGACACGATCCGTGCCGTGCTGCCCGACGCTGCCCCGAAGGATCTCCAGCGCGCCCTCGCCCTGGCCCGGTCCGGTCCACCGGCCGAAGAGGTCGGTCTCGAACCGTTCGCCCCGCCGGAATACATGGGAGCCCGCCGGTGAAAACCATTCTCTGGATCATCGTCCCCTACCTGTCGCTCGCGATCTTCGTCGGCGGACACGTCTGGCGCTATCGCTACGACAAGTTCGGCTGGACGACACGGTCGAGCCAGCTCTATGAGAACCGGCTCCTGCGGCTGGGCTCACCGCTGTTCCACTTCGGGATGCTGTTCGTGATCCTGGGCCACGTCGGCGGGCTACTCGTCCCGGAATCCGTGACCGAGGCGGTCGGGATCTCCGAGGGCGCCTATCACGCCGTCGCGGTCACGCTCGGCACCGTCGCCGGCGCCATGACCCTGTCGGGGATCGCGATCCTGATCTACCGCCGCCGCACTACAGGCCCGGTGTTCTCGGCCACCACGCGCAACGACAAGGGCATGTACGTGCTGCTCGTCGCGGCGCTCGTCGCGGGGCTAGGAACGACGGTGCTGGGCAATCTGACCGGTCACCCGCACGACTACCGGCTGACGGTGGCTCCCTACTTCCGCTCGATTTTCTACTTCAACCCGAAGGTCGACCTCATCACCTCGGCCCCGGTCGGGTTCCAGATCCACGTCACCATCGCCTGGTTGCTCTTCGCTGTCTGGCCGTTCACCCGGTTGGTGCACGCCTTCTCGGCCCCCGTCGGTTACCTCACCCGGCCCTACATCGTCTACCGCTCCCGCGCCGTCACCGGCGCCCCCGTTCGGCGGGGCTGGGAACCCATCACCCGCCCGCGTAACACCCGCAAAGAGAAGGTCCGCTGATGCAGAAGCTTTCCCTCGATGCCGTCGCCCACGAGCAACTCGACACTGCCCGCACTACCGCCGCCGCCAGATCCTCGGTCACCGTCTTCGGTGGCCACGAGCACGCCCTGCGCCAGACCGTTGTCGCGCTGCTGGCCGGAGCCTCACTCGGCGAGCACGAAAACCCAGGCGAAGCCACCGTGCACGTACTCAGCGGACGGGTACAACTCACCGCAGGCACAGACAAATGGGATGGCCGGGCTGGGGACCTGCTGATCATCCCCGACGCGCGCCACGGGCTCCAGGCCATCGAGGACTCCGTCGTACTCCTCACCGCCGTACCGCGAAGCCACATCCGCTGACACCACCAGCCATCCTTGGATCCTCGATGCCGACGCAGCAAAATTCTCCCAAGGCTCAGTCCACCGTCGCCGATGCAATGATCAGCACCCCCAAGGTGAGCGACACCACCACGACTGTCCGCGACGTCCGAGCCATGCTCGCCGACGACCACGTCCACGCCGCCCTAATCGTCGACGACGACGGCATTCTTATTACCGTCATAGAACGAGAAGACCTTCGACCACACCCGGGTGACGACTCACCAGCCATGACACTCGGCACCCTGCACGGCCGCATCGTCAGCGCGAATACCCCACTGGCCCAGACCCGACGGCACATGCTGGCCTCAGGCCGGCGACGGCTGGCGGTCGTCGACACCGTTGGGCGGCTCCAAGGACTGCTCTGTCTCAAGCGCACGAGAACAGGATTCTGCTCAGACGAGGACGTGCGCGCACGCTCCACGGAAACCGCCGCGACCGCACCACATCACCCGCGCCATGAGTGCCCTCTCCTCGACGCCGCCGTCCCGCAGCGCCCACCTGGCACCTGCCGAGGACCGTCCCACGACCGTCAGCTACGGGTCTATCTCGTAAACGGCACCTCTCTGTGTCATGTCAAGCCGTGGCGGTCAGAGAGGGAACCAACTTGTTGAATCTGGGCGGGGGTCGTGGTCTGCAGCCATGATCTTCGAGGCTGTGGTCGGGTTCGCTCGGGAAACACCTGTCGCCCTGGTGGGCTGACTGTCAAACGGCCTGCGTCCCGGTCACAGCCGCCCGGTGGGAGTGGCTCGAGAGAGGTCTGCGACGCCCGAAGTTGGTCTGCCCTCCGACCGGATCCAAGGGATCATCGACCGGTTGAAGGAACCTCAAATGCCTGCTGTTACGCAACCAGTTCTGCCTTTGCAGGGCGTGGTCATCGCCATCGACCCTCATAAGGCGTCCTGGACGGCCGTGGTGGTCACCGCAGGACTGGCCCCCGCGGGCCAGCGGCCGGCGTCGGCCTCAGCCAGAACTGGCGTGGCGAGTTCGGTGACCGCGGTGAGCAGGTCGCGATGTTCATCGTGCAGGGTCGGATTTGTCGACGGCACGAAGGGGGCCAGGATTCAACTGCCGTTGACAGGATTCGGTGTGGGTGGTGTCGGCGGGTCGGGTGGTGATGTCATCAGGTTCCTAGTCGGTGTGGCTGAGGTTGAGGTCCTTGGTGGCCGGTCAGTAGCGTCACCCGGCCAGTGTCGGCGAGTTCTCGGAGATGGATGACGGCTTGGTGCGGTTCGGGTTCCTGGAGCTCGTCGAGGTAGCGGTGATTGAACTCTGCGTGCCGGGCCGGGTCGTGGTCATACCAGCGGCGAAGTTTGGTGGATGGCGCGATCTGTTTGCATCATTTGTCGAGGTGGCTGTCGCCCTTGGACAATCCTCGAGGCCATAGCCGGTCGACCAGCACCCGGATGCGATCGGCCTCGGTTGGCTCGTCGTAGACCCGTTTGGCGGTGAGTGTCGAGACCATGGATCGTTGAGGCTTGGACGAGCTCATGTGCGTGGTTTTCCCCTTCTGGTGCCGATGCTGGGTTCAGGCTGCTGGGTAGCCGCACCGTTGTGGCTGCAGGTGGGCCTGGTATTCCTCGGGAAAGTATTTGATGGAGGAGGTGACCGGGCTGACAGCGCCGTCGGCGAGGGCGCAGAACGCGCGGCCCAGGATGTTGTCGGACAGGTCGAGCAGTGTCTCGATGTCCTCGGCGGTTGCATGACCGTTTTCCAGGCGTTCATAGATGGCGATGTACCAGTAGGTGCCCTCGCGGCAGGGGGTGCATTTTCCGCACGATTCGTGGGCGTAGAACTCGCTCCACTTCCTGACCGCACGGACCACGCAGTCGCCCTCATCGAAGATCATCACCGCCGAGGTGCCGTTCATCGAACCGGCCTTTGCGACCGCGTCGAAGTCCAGCGGCACGTCCAGATGTTCCTTGGTGAACAAGGGCGTTGACGATCCACCCGGCGTCCAGAACTTCAGATCCTTGCCCCGGCTCATGCCACCGGCCAGCTCGATCAGCTCGCGCAGCGTGGTGCCCATCGGCGCCTCGTACTGGCCGGGGTTGGCGACCCGGCCGGACAGCGAGTAGATGGACGTGCCGGGCGAGCCGTCCGGGCCCATCTGCTTGTGCCAGGCCGCGCCACCCAACACGATGTAGGGCACGCTGGCCAGAGTGCCGACGTTGTTCACCACGGTGGGCGCGTCGTAAAGCCCGTTGGTGGCCGGGAACGGCGGCTTGAGCCGGGGCTGGCCGCGCTTGCCTTCCAGCGAGTCCAGCAGCGCGGTCTCTTCACCGCAGATATAGGCACCGGCACCACCGTGCACGGTGATGTCGAAACGCAGCCCGCTGCCGAGCACGTCATCGCCCAGATAGCCCTTGGCGTAGGCCTCATCGACGGCCTGGGTAACCCGGCGGATCGCGTGCACCGCCTCGCCCCGGATGTAGACGAAGGCGTGCTGGGCCCGCACCGCGTAGCAGGCGATGATGATGCCTTCGAGCATCGAGTGCGGATCGTTCATCATTAGCGGCAGGTCCCGGCAGGTGCCGGGCTCACCCTCATCGGCGTTGACCACCACGTAATGCGGCCTGACCGCCTCACCGGGCTTGGCCTGCGGGATGAACTGCCACTTCATGCCGGTCGGGAAGCCCGCGCCGCCACGGCCGCGCAGGTTGGATTCCTTGACCAGCGCGATCAGCTCGTCGGGCTGCATTCCTAGCGCCTTGCGCAGGCCGGCATAACC
>JBDSAN010000339.1:0-9808 GCA_039922115.1 Jatrophihabitantaceae bacterium | reverse complement strand
CGTTGCCGAGTACCGGGGACTGATCGCCGGCTTGACCGCGGCCGCTGAGCTTGGCGCGGTCGAGGTGACCGTCCGGATGGACTCCAAGCTGGTGATCGAGCAGATGTCTGGTCGCTGGCAGGTCAAGCACCCGTCGATGCGCCCGCTGGCCAGGCAGGCCAACGAGCTGGCCCGGCGGTTCGACCGGATCAGCTTCGGCTGGATTCCGCGGGCCCAGAACTCGGTGGCCGATCGGCTGGCCAACGAGGCGATGGACGCGGCCGCTGGCCAACCGATGAAGGCCCGTCCGGCCGCGCCGGCCCAGCTGGAGCTCGGCGCCGAGGCGGCCAACCTACCGGTCGCTGACGCCGAGCCCTCGAACAACAACAGTGCCTGGATCGCAGGCGATTCGGCCCGGACCAGGTTCATCCTGGTCCGGCACGGGGTCACCGCCTACTCGGTCGAGCGGCGCTTCGCCGGCCGGTCCGACCTCGAGCTCACCGAGGACGGCCAGCGCCAGGCCGCGCAGGCAGCCGGCCGGGTGGCTGAGCTGGGCAAGGTCGATGCCCTGGTGTCCTCGCCGCTGCGCCGAACCCGGCAGACCGCCGGACAGCTGGCCGAGCGCCTCGACCTCTCGCTGGAGGTCGAGGACGGCCTGATCGAGACCGACTTCGGCCAGTGGGACGGCTACACCTTCGCCGAGATCAGGGCGAAGTGGCCGGCCGAGCTGGCCAGCTGGCTGGCCGACCAGTCGGTGGCCCCGCCCGGCGGCGAGTCCTGGCAGCAGGTCACCAGCCGGGTCCGGCGCTCGCGCGATCGGCTGCTCGGCAGGTACCAGGGCAAGACGGTCGCGGTGGTCAGCCACGTGTCGCCGATCAAGATCCTGGTTCAGCTGGCGCTGGCCGCGCCGCCTGCCGCGCTGCACCGGATGTTGCTGTCACCGGCCTCGGTGACGGTGATCGATTACTACTCCGAGAGCTCGCCGGACGGCTCGGTGTCGCTGCAGTCCTACAACGACACCGCCCACCTCAGCGCAGGCTGAGCGGCTGCGCGACCAGCCACAGCACGACGGTGACCGCGCAGATGATGATGGGCGTGCTGATCAGGCCGAGCAGGTGAAACTCCACCGCGCGCGGGCGTTGCTCAGGCGGCAGGCTGCGTCGCCACAGCAAGGTGGCCAGCGAGCCCGGGTAGGTGGCGTTCGGGCCGAGGTTTACCCCGACCAACACAGCCAGCACCGCCAGCGGTGAGCCGGCAACCAGCGGCACCAGCGCCAGCGTGGTGGGCAGGTTGTTGACCAGGTTGGCCAGCACCGCGGCCAGCAGCGCCAGCCCGAGCAGCGCGAGCAGGCCGGTGCCGGACGGGATCAGCCGGCGCAGTTCCCGGTCGGCGCCCCGGTCCAGCACGCCGGCCACCAGCACGCCCAGGCAGAGCACGAACGCGCAGAATCCCGGGCTGGTCGAGCGCACCAGGCCGAGCAGGCTGGTCTGGCGGCGGCGCAGTTGCGGCAGGCCGAGCAGCAGGCAACCGGCCAGCGCCGCCCAGGCCGGCGCGATGCCGACCGCGGTGGTGAGCACGAAGCCGGCGATGGTCACGGCCAGCACGATCAGCGCGTAGCGGGGGATCGGATGGGCCGGTTCCCGCTCGCTGCCGCGGCCTTGCAAGTCCTTGCCGAACGCCAGCCGCAGCGAGGCCCAGTCCAGCAGGCAGGCCAGTACCCAGGGCAGCGCCATGGCCGCGGCGAACCTGCCGAAGCTCAGCCCGCTGGCGGTGAAGGCGAGCAGGTTGGTCAGGTTCGACACCGGCAGCAGCAGCGAGCCGGAATTGGCGATGTGCGCGCAGGCATAGCTGTGCGGCCGGCTCGGAATGGCCAGTCGGGCGGTGGTGGCCAGCACGACCGGAGTGACCAGCACGACGGTGGCATCCAGCGTGAGGGTGGCGGTGATGATCGCGGCGAACGCGACCACCAGGCCGAGCAGCCGGCCGGGCCGGCCACCGGAGCGCTCGGCGGTCAGCCCGCCCAGGTAGGCGAACACGCCCTCGGTGGCGCAGAGCTGGCCGAAGGCCAGGATGGCTGCCAGAAAGCACACCGTCGGCGCGAGCCCGCGCAGGCTGAGCTCGGCCACCGACAGCCGGGACGAGCCGGCCAGCAAGGCCAGCCCGACCGCCGGCACCGCCAGCGCGGCCTCGGTCAATCCGAACGGCCGCACGACTGCCGCGGCCAGGCAGCAGGCGATCAGCACCAGCCCGACGATCAGCTGCAGGTTCACCAGCGGCTCTGGCGGCGGTCAACGCGCTGGCCGTCGGGATGCACCGGATCAGGCTAGGTGATGCCGGCCGGTTCGCGGTCGGCCGGGGACGATGCCGCCTCGGCGGCGCTAGGATCGGTGCGCGGCGGACGAGCCGACCGGGCGACCGCGTCGATCTGGCAACAGATCGCCGAGGAAAGTCCGGGCTCCACAGAGCAGGGTGGTTGTTAACGGCAACCCGGGGTGACCCGCGGGACAGTGCCACAGAAAACAGACCGCCAGCCCAGCCAGGTTCGCCCGGCCGGGACGGTAAGGGTGAAACGGTGGTGTAAGAGACCACCAGCGCCGCGAGTGATCGCGGCGGCTAGGTAAACCCCACCCGGAGCAAGGTCAAGAGGGCTACCCGGCCTGGCTGGTCCAGCCGGGCAGCTGCGCAGGCGTTCGAGGGCTGCTCGCCCGAGCCTGCGGGTAGACCGCTGGAGCCCGTCGGCGACGGCGGGCCGAGATGGATGGTCGCCGCCGGGGATTCGTCCCCGGCACAGGACCCGGCTTACAGGTCGACTCGTCCGCCGCCCTCGCTGTTGAGCCGTGCCCATTCGGCGCGGGCGGCCGTGCTGTACCGGGCATGCTGTTGGGCGAACAGGCTTGCCGCCCTGGACCCGCTCCAGGGAGTCGGCAGCAGGTCGGCGGGCAGCGCCGGATCGATGGACGGAAACCGACGCCAAGCGTGTACCAGCTCGATCACCCTGGTCAGCGGATCGCCAGCCTGGTCGCCGGCGGATTCGAATTCGATGATGAACTCGCGGTAGCTGTGCTCGATCGCGGCAAGGTCCCAGGCCTGGCCGACCATCGCGGCAAGCTCGCCGGCATGGTGACGGGCCAGGAACAGCTGGGCCTCGCCGATCAGGCCGGCCTCGGCCAGCACCCGTTCGGCTTCGGCGCTGCGGCCGCCGTCCGGGCTCACCCAGACGCCTGGTGCCGGGCTGCCGAAGCCGGCCCAGGCCAGCCGGGTGCGCAGCCGGTGCCTGGTCGGCCGGTCGCTTTCGGGCACCCGGGCCAGCACCATCAGCCACTGCCCGTCCCAGTCGGCCTGCCGGTTCGGAAAGCCGTAGATCCGCTCGGTGCCCTCGACCAGCAATCGCTGGCCGCTGCCGGTGAGCTGCCAGCGGGTCCGGCGACCGATCCGCACCGGCTCCAGCCAGCCGGCCGCGGCGGTGCGGGTCAACGCCTGCCGGGTTGCCTTGGCCTCCACGCCGAGCCGGCCGAGCACCTCGATGAATGCCGACGTCCAGGCCTGGCCGTCGCTGGTCAGGACGAGCTCGCCGAGCACCGTGAACAGCAGCCCGCGGGCGCTGTCGGCGCCAGCGGCGTGCTGGCGCGACATCGCCGGTTGAGCTGCGGTGGTTTGCGCTGCGGGCGGTTGAGCCTGCGCGGCCTGCGACATGGCCGCAATATACTACGAACGCTTGACGGATTGCTGCATCCATGTAGAACATGGTGTTTAGAACTTGGTCCCTAGAACTTGGTCTCACCCCGGCTCCCATTGCAGGAGGACCCATGACCGGTCTGGCCACCCAATCGAGCATGCCGACTGCGAGCACCCCGACCGGCGATGCGGCCCACGGCGCGATTGCCGCCGAGCCGATCGAATTCCGGGTCAGCCCGCAGTCCTACCGGCACTGGCGGCTGGCCTTCGACGGTCCGGTGGCGACCCTGACCATGGACGTCGACGAGCAGGCCGGCCTGGTACCCGGCTACGAGCTGAAGCTGAACTCCTACGACCTCGGCGTCGACATCGAGCTGTACGACGCGGTCCAGCGGCTGCGCTTCGAGCACCCCGAGGTCGGCGCGGTGATCATCACCAGCGGCAAGGACCGGATCTTCTGCGCCGGTGCCAACATCCGGATGCTGGCCTCGTCCTCGCATGCCTGGAAGGTCAACTTCTGCAAATTCACCAACGAGACCCGCAACGGCATCGAGGACGCCAGCGCGCACTCCGGCCAGCGCTACCTGGCGGCCTTGAACGGCACCGCGTCCGGCGGCGGCTACGAGCTGGCGCTGGCCTGCGAGCACCTCATGCTGGTCGATGATCGCTCCGCGGTGGTCTCGCTGCCGGAGCTGCCGCTGCTCGGCGTGCTGCCCGGCACCGGTGGCCTGACCCGGGTGGTCGACAAGCGCCGGGTGCGCCGCGACCTGGCCGACTACTTCGCCACCCGGTCAGAAGGGATCGGTGGCCGCAAGGCGGTCGATTGGCGGCTGGTGGACGAGGCGGTGCCGCGACCGAGCTGGGATCAGCAGGTCGCTGACCGGGCCGCCGAGCTCGCCGGCCGGTCCGACCGGCCGGTCGCTGGTCAGGGCATCGAGCTGACCCCGCTGGACAAGCGGTGCACCGCCGATGCCATCGACTACCGCTACGTCTCGGCCCGGCTGGATCGGATCGGCCGGCAGGTGGCCATCACGATCACCGGTCCAGCTGCTGATCCGCCAGTCGATCCGGCCGCGATCCAGGCACAGGGCGCCGATTTCTGGACGCTGGCGGTGGCCCGCGAGCTGGACGACCTGATCCTCGACCTGCGCACCAACGAGGCCGAGCTCGGCAGCTGGCTGTTCCGGACCCGAGGCCAGGCCGATCGGGTGCTGGCCTATGACCAGCTGCTGGCCGAGCACGCCGAGCACTGGCTGGTGCGCGAGATCGTGCTCTACCTCAAGCGCACCTTGAAACGGCTCGATGTCACCAGCCGAAGCCTGCTGGCGCTGATCGAGCCCGGCAGCTGCTTCGCCGGCTCGCTGGCCGAGCTGGCGCTGGCCGCTGACCGGTCATTTCAGCTGGTCGGCACCTTCGAAGCCGAGACCGATGGCTCAGCTGCCGATGCCGATGCCGATGCCGATGCCGAACCGGCCGCGCTGACCCTCGGCGAACTGAATTTCGGTGCGCTGCCGATGGGCAACGGCCTGACCCGGCTACAGACGCGCTACCTGGACGATGACGCGGCGCTGGCCGAGGTGCGGGCTCAGCTCGGCGTGCCATTGCTGGCCGAGCAGGCTGCCGAACTGGGCCTGGTTACCTTCACCCCGGACGACCTGGACTGGGACGACGAGGTGCGGATCGCGGTCGAGGAGCGGGCCAGCTTCAGCCCGGACGCCCTCACCGGGCTGGAGGCCAACTTCCGCTTCGCCGGCCCGGAAACCATCGAGACCAAGATCTTCGGCCGGCTGGCCGCCTGGCAGAACTGGATCTTCTACCGTCCCAACGCCTCCGGACCCGATGGCGCGCTGCGCAGGTTCGGCACCGGCCAGCGTCCCGAGTTCGACCGGAAGCGAGTGTGAGGGCCTGTGATGGGCGCTTGCGCGAAGAACGGAGTACACGATGACCAGCACTGCTGACTACACCGACAAGATCCCCAACAACGTCGACCTGCATAGCGACCGCCGGCTGCAGCGTGCGCTGGAATCCTGGCAGCCCAACTTCCTGAACTGGTGGGAATCGATGGGCCCGAGGCTGCCCACCGATGAGGTCTACCTGCGGACCGCGGTCAACGTCGGACGGGAAGGCTGGGCGCACTTCGGGCACGTGGCGATGCGCGACTACCGCTGGGGAATCTTCCTGGCCGAGCGGGACGCCAACCGGCAGGTCGCCTTCGGTGCGCACCGGGGCGAGCCGGCCTGGCAGCAGGTGCCGGGGGAGTACCGGGCGGCGCTGCAGCGGCTGATCGTCATCCAGGGCGATACCGAACCGGCCAGCGTCGAGCAGCAGCGCAACCTCGGCGCCACCGCGCCGTCGCTGTATGACCTGCGCAACCTGTTCCAGGTCAACGTCGAAGAGGGCCGGCACCTGTGGGCGATGGTGTACCTGCTGCACGCCTATTTCGGTCGCGATGGCCGCGAGGAGGCCGAGGAGCTGTTGCATCGCAACTCCGGCAGCGAGGACAGCCCACGGATCCTCGGTGCGTTCAACGAGGAGACCCCGGACTGGCTCAGCTTCTACATGTTCACCTACTTCACCGACCGGGACGGCAAGTACCAGCTGGGCACCCTGAAGGAATCGGCCTTCGATCCGCTGTCTCGAACGTGCGAGTTCATGCTTAAGGAAGAAGCACATCACATGTTCGTCGGCACTACCGGCATCGACCGGGTGGTCGAGCGGACGGTGCAGCTGATGATCGAGCACGACACCGACGAGGTCACCGGGCACGGCGGGATTTCGCTCAACGTGATCCAGAAGTACCTGAACTTTCACTACTCGGTGTCACTCGACCTGTTCGGCTCGGAAACTTCGACCAACGTTGCCAATTACTTCACCGCTGGGCTGAAGGGGCGCTGGTCAGAGGAACGGCGCAAGGACGATCACCGGCTCACCGAGGACTCGATCATGGTCGATGCGATCGATGACGGTGAGATCAGCCAGACCGAGGTGTCGGCGCTGATCGGCCTGAACACCGACCTGCGGCGCGAGTACATCTCCGACTGCCAGAACGGTGTCGATCGGTGGAACCGGATCCTGGCCGGCGCCGGCCTGCCGCATCGGCTGCAACTGCCGCATGTGGCCTTCAACCGCAAGGTGGGCGTGTTCGCGGGGATCGAGGCCAGCCCGTCCGGGCAGAAACTGTCCACCGAGGAGTGGAATCGCTGCCAGGACGGCTGGCTGCCGACCCAGGTGGACAGGACCTACGTGCGCTCGCTCATGCAACCGGTGCACGAGCGCGGCAGGATCGCGGCCTGGATCGCCCCGCCCAGGCACGGCATCAACGGCCAGCCGTTCGACTTCGACTACGTCCGGCTCGCCTGAGTCGGGCCGTTCGATGACTGAGCCTTCGATGACTGACCCATTCAACGCGGCCGGCTACCTGCTGGACCGGCAACTGGATCTCGGCCATGGTGACCGGCTGGCGCTGACCGGCATCGGTGGCGAGCTCAGCTATGCCGAGTTGCACGATCGGGTGCTGCGGACCGCGCACGGGCTGCGCGGGCTAGGCCTGCAGCCGGAGCAGCGACTGCTCATGTTCATGGCCGATTCTCCTGACTTTGTAACGGTATTCCTTGCCGCGCTGCGGATCGGGGCGATCCCGGTGCCAGTCTCGACGATGACCCGCGCGGACGGCCTGGCTGCCCTGCTGGTCGATTCGCGAGCGCGGCTGCTGGCGGTCAGCGCCGAGTTCGGCACGGTGGCCGGTCAGGCCGCGGCCGGTGCGCCGGAACTGACCGCGATCCTGGCCGGTGCCGGCGCGGACCTCGACGTCGCGCTGCCGGTGCACCAGCTGGCCGACCTGGCTAACCACCCGCCGGTGGCACCGGCCTACCCGACCTCGGCCGACTCGCCGGCGTTCTGGCTCTACACCTCAGGCACCACCGGGGCACCGAAGGCGGCGATGCACCGGCACGGCTCGATCCCGGTGGTCTGCGAGGGCTACGGACGCCAGGTGCTGGGTATCGGCCCGGACGATCGCTGCCTGTCCGCGGCGAAGGCATTTTTCGCTTACGGACTGGGCAATTCGGTGCTGTTCCCGCTCTCGGTCGGTGCCAGCGCGGTGCTGGAGCCGGCGCCGTCCCGGCCGGAGACCGCGGTGGCCCGGGCCCGCGAGTACGGCGCGAGCTTGTTCTTCGCCGGGCCGACCTTCTTCGCCAACATGCTGCGCGCCGGACTGCCGGCCGACGCGCTGAGCACCGTGCGGCTGGCAATCTCGGCCGGCGAGGCATTGCCGGCCCCGCTGTACCAGCGCTGGACCGCACAGTTCGGCATCGACATCATCGACGGCATCGGGATGACCGAGCTGCTGCACATCTTCCTGTCCAACCGGCCTGGCCAGGTGCGGGCCGGCACCACCGGGGTGGCGGTGCCCGGTTGCCGGTTGAAGATCCTGGACGAGGCCAGCGGGCAAGACGAGGCCAGCGGGCAACCGGTGCCGGCCGGGACGGCGGGCACCCTGTACGTGCGCAGCGAGGCGATGGCGACCGGCTACTGGTCGCGCTACCAGGCATCGCAGCGGGTCTTTCAGGGCGAGTGGTTGCGGACCGGCGACACCTACGTCCAGGACGCCGATGGGTATTACAGCTGCCTCGGCCGCTCCGATGACATGCTCAAGGCCAGCGGCATGTGGGTGGCGCCGATGGAGGTCGAGGCCAGGCTGGCCGAGCACCCGGCGGTGGCCCAGGCCGTGGTGGTCGCCGCGCCGGACCTGGACGGGCTGGACAAGCCGATCGCGTACCTGATCTGCCAACCTGGACAGGTGGTGACTGAAGCGGAGCTGATCGAGTTCTGCCGGGCCGGCCTGCCCTCGTTCAAGCGTCCCCGGCGGGTGATCTTTCTCGATTCGTACCCGATGACGGCGACCGGCAAGATCCGCCGGGTCGACCTGCGCGCGATGGCGGCCACCGTGCTGACCGCGCCGGCGACTGATCGCGAGCTCGCCTGATGCTGGACGGTCGCCCGCTGGTGGACGTGCACCTGCATCCGGCCCGGCTGGCCGGTTTGAAGCTGCCGTGGCAGGTGTGGATGCAGGACTTCGACGCGCCCGAGGTCACCGCGCTCTACGACGATGCAGGCACGATCGGGCCGGCGGCCTTCGATGACTACCTTGCCGGTGAGGGCGTCGACGTGGCGGTGGCGCTGGCCGAGTACAGCCCCAAGGTCACCGGCTGGCAGACCGTCGAGGACCTGCTGCCGCTGGTCGCGCACAACCCGTCCCGGATCAGGTTTGCCGCCAACCTCAATCCGCACCTGCACTATCCGGTCGCCGACGAGCTGCAGCGCCAACTCGCGCTCGGCGCGGTGGCGTTGAAGGTGCACCCGGTGCACGGCGGCTTCCCGGCCAATGACCGGGCGATGTACCCGGCTTATGAGATCTGCCAGTCCGCCGGCATCCCGGTGGTGGTGCACTGCGGCACCTCGACCTTTCCCGGCGCGCTGAACCAGTACGGCGACCCGATCCTGCTCGATGAGGTGCTGGGCGATTTCCGCTCGCTGGACGTGGTGCTCGCGCACGGCGGCCGGGGCTGGTGGTATGACCCGGCGGCGTTCCTGGCGCTCACCAACGAACGGGTCTGGATCGAGCTGTCCGGGCTGCCGCCGTCCCGGCTGCAGACCTACTATGCGCGGCACAACTGGGCCCGGCTGACCCGGCGGATGATCTTCGGGACGGACTGGCCGGGGATTCCCGGCATCGCCCGCAACGCCCGGGCGGTGGCCGCGCTCTGCCCGGACGAGGCGACCGCTGACCTGGTGCTGGCCGGCAACGCCGCGCAGGTCTACCGGCTCACGCTGCCGGTATAGCCGCGGCGGCTACCCGGGCCAGCGCGCGTCGACGAGTGGGCAGTTTCGTGGAGTCCGGTTGACGAGTGGGCAGTTCGACGTCCAATGGGCGGCTCCGTTCACGAGTGGGTAGTTCGACGTCCAGTGGGCGGTTGAAATTGCTCATTCGAGAGCTAACTGGCCACTCGTGAAGGCACCGACCGGCAATCCCGGCGCGCCATGCTCGGCGTGGCTGATTGCACTGACCTGCCTGCCAGCGGTCCACTGATGGCCACAGTGGACTCCTAGGAGGCAAGGCAATGACCTCACCGTCCCGAACTACCCGCAAGGCTGC
>JBDSAN010000338.1:0-10862 GCA_039922115.1 Jatrophihabitantaceae bacterium | reverse complement strand
CCCGCGGTGGCCGCCAACCGCAGGTCCAGGCCAGCCGGCACCGGCACCAGCGCCTGGCGTGGCACCACGGCGTGCTCGGCCCAAGTGCCATCACGTAGTACGCCCAGCCCGCCGCCGTGCACCACGTACCACTGACCGTCCAGCTCGCCGACACCCTCGACCCCGAGCGTGCGCGGCAGGGTGTCCGGCGAGCCGACCGCACCCGCCCGGATGTAGCCGTCCAGCGGGTTCACGCCCGCATAGCGAAGCTGGACGGCCACCTCGCCCGGGCCGGGCCGCTGGCGCGTCAACGTCTCGACGCTCAGCGGCCCGCCCGGCCGGCTCAGCCGAACAGCCTTGTAGTGACTGGTCAACCTAGTTCGGACCATTGCACGAAGTCCTCGCGGAACGGGGTGAAGAAGTCCAGCGCAACCGAACGCTCGACCGCTACCACCTGATGCTCGATGCCTCCGCGCACCACGAAGCTGTCGCCGGCCACGGCCTCGAACGGCTCGTCATCACCGATCTGCACCTTGATCCGGCCCGAGATCAGGTAGGCCAGCTGCTCGTGCGGATGGCTGTGCCGCGGGAACACCGAGTCCTGCTCCATCACGTGCTCGACCACCATCAACTTGTCGTTGTAGGCGAGCACCCGCCTGCTCAGGTTGGGAAAGGCCTCGCGTGGCTTCACCGAGTCACCGGCGACGATCACCACGTCCGGGAATTGCTCGGCGCTGCCGGCTTCGGTTCGTAGTGGCTGGGTCACGACTACTTCCCGCCCTGGACCGGGCTGACATACAGCGGCAGCGGGGTGATGTCGGCGTTCAGGGTTCCGGCATCGACTTCCTGGGTGGGGAAGTGCGCGCGGTCGAAGACCTGATGCAGGCTCGAAGTGCAGTCCTTGGGGACCGCCACCGCGACGCCCACCTCGTCGGGGGTCGACTTGGCCGCGATGAAGCGGTAGCTCTCCCCCGGCTGGAGCACGATCGGTGCCCAGCCGCCGTCGGACTGCCCGCTGCGGTTGCGCCGGTGAAAGACCGTCCGGGGCGCCGAGGACTGGTTCTGCACCTGGACGTGCAGGGCCCGGACGTCGCCGTACCAATCGAAGGTCGCCACGTCGCGAGCTTCATCCGAGGGCAGCGTGAGCGTGCGGGGCGGCGGGGCAATGTCCTGGATCCGGCGCATGTTCACGTTGGTATCGCAGTTGGTGCACCGGCCGGCCTGGCTGACCCCCATCACGTTGGCGTTCAGCCCGTACCGGGTGACCAGCAACTCACCACAGTTGTGGCACCAGGTGTTGGTCGACTCGGTGTCATAGACATTGCCGAGGTAAACGTTCTGCAAACCCATCCCCAGCGCGACCTTGCGGGCATGCTCGAGCCGTTCGACCGGGGTGCGGATGGTGTCGGTCATCTTGTAGTCCGGGTGGAACCGGACGAAGTGGGTGGGCACCTCAGGTCCGAGCCGCTCGCCGACGAAGTTGGCCATCGCGATCGCGGTCTTCTCATCGTCGGTCATGTCGGTGACCATGAGGGTCGATACCTCGACGTGCTTGCCAGCCTTGTACACCTGCTCGGTGCCCTCGAGCACCGGCTCGATCCAGCCCTTGGTGATCTTGCGGTAGTACTTGGGATCCATCGACTTGATCGAGATCGAGAAGATGTCGATGACCGGGATCAGTTCCTCGATCGCCTCGCTGGAGATGAAGAACGCCGACTTGTAGAGGTTGGTGATTCCCTGTTGCTGGGCCAGCCGCGCGGTCTCCACCACGAACTCGTGCCAGACCACCGGGTCGTTGTAGGTCCAGGACAGCACCCTGATGCCGTGCCGCACCGCGATGTCGACGACCTCTTCGGGGGTGTAGTAGTAGACGTCCTTGTCCTCGACGAACCGCGCCTGCGAGGTCTTCCAGTTGTGGCAGTAGTCGCAGTTGAGCATGCAGCCGATGTTGCCCATCGACAGGATTCGGGCGCCTGGTTCGAAGTGGAACACCGCCTCGGTCTCGATGGTCTCCTCGGTGGCGTGCACCGATCGCCCGTAGTTCAGGCTCACCAGCCGGCCGTCCCGGTTGGCCCGCACCATGCAGAACCCGTGCTGGCCCGGTCGGATCCGGCAATTTCGGGGGCTCAGGTGGCAGCGCACGACGCCATCGTCCAAGCGCTCCTCAAGGCGCGCCGGGTAACCCTTCTCCTGCCACTTCTTCATGCCCTCGCTTTGGGCCATTGTGACTCCTTCTATCTGCTCGTTTGCTTGGCTAAGGATGGGAATTCACCGCCGGACCGGCCGGGGCGAATTCAGTGGGACGCGGCCGCCGGCCGATTCGGCAGGCTGGCGACAACCGGGTGGTCAGCCGAGATTCGACCGACATTGGCGGCTCCGCCCGGCGTCCCCAATGCCGTCACCTCGGTAAAGAAGTCGGCGTTCACGGCAATGTAATGCGCGTACTCGGCAGGCGTATCGTCCTCGGCGAAAATCGCTTCGACGGGGCACACGGGCTCGCAGGCCGAACAATCCACGCACTCGTCCGGATGAATGTAGAGGGTCCTTTCTCCCTCGTAGATACAGTCGACCGGGCAGACCTCCACGCAGGCCCGATCCTTGATGTCGACGCACGGTTCAGCAATCACGAATGTCATGGGAATTTGATCCGATCAGCTCGGCATTGACCCGTGGATTCCGGGCCCGACGGGATTAATCCTTGTTTGAATCCACCAGCTAAGTCAAGAAAACTCCGAAACATTGCTGATAGCTTTCACGCTATGAATCGGACACCACAACCACACGTACTGCTGTTACTGCACGCCGGCTGGGAACTGCCCGGGATATATGGCGAGATCCTGACTGAAACCGGCTGGCAGGTTTCCACCCGGGCGCTGTATCTCGGCGCCGAACTCGACGACATCGCCGAGGTCGATGGAATCGTCGTCATGGGCGGGCCGATGAGCGCCGATGATGCGGCGGCTTACCCCTGGCTAATCACCGAGAAACTTCTTCTCGGTAATGCGGTACGGGCCGGCACACCGGTCTTTGGAGTGTGCCTGGGTGCCCAGCTGCTAGCCGCGTCGCTGGGTGGCCGAATTCATCGGGCGGCGCGGCCGGAATTCGGGCTGAGTCAGGTCTGGCCGACCGCTGACGCCGCGGCGGATCCGCTGTTTTTCGACCTGGCGCCGGCGACCGCGGTATTTCATTGGCACGGCGACAGTTTCGAACTGCCCCCCGGCGCCACCCTGCTCGCAACCTCCGAGCCGGTTCGGCACCAAGCCTTTCGAGTCGCCGAGCACGCCTACGGCCTGCAGTTCCACGCTGAGTTGACCCCGGCCCTGTTCGACCGTTGGCTAACCGAGCAATCCTGCCGGGCCGAACTGATCAGCGCCCTCGATTCGGACGCGCCCGACCGATTGGCAACCGAGCTGGACGCTGCTGAGCAGCAGCTGCGTGAGCTGGCCACCCGGCTGTTCAGCCGCTGGCTGCGGCTGGTTGAGGCAACCCGGTAGCCCGGTGCCAACGCCGATCGCCGGCACCGGTTGACCGCGACCGGTATCACGAGGCCGAAGCCAGCGAATCGCCGTTGGACGCGCTGTCGAGTACCCGGACAATCCAGTCGTCCACGGAGCACTTCATCCGCTCTGCCGCACTGCTCCAGCGCAGGTGCTGCTCCTCTGAGATCTCGAGCTTCACCGATTGGATAGGCCGCGCCTTGGCCTGCGGCAGGCTGGCATTGCGGGCCGCACGCAGCTTGCGGCGCAGGTCGTTGCGCGACCAGCCGAACCGTTCCGCGCGGTTGAGCCAGGCGTCCTGCTCCGCCTCGGTGAGTGCCGCAACCTCGGAGTGGTGGCCCAGGCTCAGGGCGTCCCGCCGGCGAGACATCGGGAACTTCTTCGCGATCCACGCGTAGTTGCGCAGCGTCTGATAGTCCAGCGAGGTCTGCGCGATGGCTTCCTCATACCGGTTGCCGTAGGTGTGCTCGCCGAAGACGAGCCAGTCACCGATCCACCAGGACATCGACTCCGAGGCCGAGAGCACCTGCCGCCCGAGCAGCTGCCAGGTATCGAACGGCATGCTCTGCGGCAGCACCAGGCCGTTGGCCCGGATCGCAACGTTGGCGAACGAGGGCAGGTTGGGCACCAGCGCGGTGGACCACGGCGGCCCAGCGCGACCTTGCCGAACCGGCGGCCGAGTCCTCGGGTGCTGGTGCGCAGCCGTGGCCGGGCCTGACTGCAGGTCCGGTTCGGCATCGAATGTACGAGCGGTCTTCACGGTTGCCCCTTGTCTGTCGTCGTTGCACTCCTGGCATCGCAGGCGCGCCCCCGCGCGGAAGCTGGAAAAATGAAGTGGCGCGAAGGCGGGCAGTTACCGGCCTGACACCGGCGCGCAGCACCAAGTAGCCGCTTCCTCGCAATATGGCCGCTGATCGGTTCGCGTAACGCAGAATTAATTCCGGCACGCGCGATCACAAAGTACGAGTGCGGGATTCAAGTTTGGATGCGCTATTCCACCGCGATCGGTGGCCGTATCTACAATATCGACCGTACCCAAAAAAGCGGCACGAAGACAAGCAATGTGGACAATCTTGCATAGTCTTCTCAGGCAACGCAAATACCTGGAAGGGTTTTTCGAAGGAATGCTGCGCGACTGCGCGCGGCGTGGTACTGCCGAACTGCCAATCACCGAGAAGCAGCACGAGAGTCAGTACGGGACGCCATTGTTTGGCCGAAGTATGGCCTGGAAATCAGTATGGCAGGTGTCACCTAGGCAGGTCTGCGGCTTCGGCAACTTCGCCGAACTTAGGAGCGTTCGAGAGTTAACTCGACTAAGTTATGTCACCGGGTAACCACGACATTGTCCGACGCCGAATGGCCAACCACGCTGACGATGCCAGACGATCCGTCGGCGAAGAATCGAGCGAAGATGCCCGCCGGCTTTCGGCCGAAGAGGAACGGACTCAGTACCGGGGCGATCGGTGTCAGTTCGGGCTGGGAATTCGAGTCGGCCAGTACCGGGAACAGGCACGACTGGGCCGTGACATATTGCTGCACGACGCTATCGCCGGCGGCCGCGGCCGATTCGACCAGCGCCGTCCAGGTGCTCGGGTCGGTATCTCGCCCGATGGCAACCTGCTTGCCGTTACTGCCAATACCGCGCTTGAGCACGAGCTGCTCCTGATTTGCCAACACGTGCCGAAGCAGGTCCACGGTACGGCCGTCGAACGTCGTCGATCGGTCGGTGAGAACCCGGGTCCACGGAATGTAGGTGTTGACCAGGGCTCGCTCGGCCGAACTCATCCAGTCCCGGCCCTCCGACAGCAGCCCCATCGCGAGCTTGTTCGCCAGGAATCCTGAGGTCTGGGTCGACAGCAGCAGGCTGCCGTTGTCCAACGCTCGCCGGACCGGCCCGAGCTCGACCCCGAGCTCCGGCATGGCCGCGACATTGAAATGGCGCAGGCCGAGGTCGAACCGGTCCTCCGGCGCGCAGTCCCACAGCTGGTCGGCATCGGCGACCTCGAAATAGCGAGCCTCGAATCCTCGCTCGCGCAAGAAGTCGGTTTCCAGGTCGAAGTACCTGGTCTCGTCGGTCGGCAGGACCGATTCCCGCAGCACGCCGACCCAGGCCAGCCGCGGCGGCAACGCCAACTCCTGGCACACCTCGCTGAAGAAGTCGGCCCGGCTGGCGAACGGATCGTGGTATTTGAACGGCAACTGTCGCTCGGCAGCCAGGTACAGCTTGCGCCAGGCCTCGTAGCGGCAGTAGCCCTCCACGACACCGGCGAAGCCACCACTGATGTTGAACTCCAGAAATTGCAGCCCGGTTGGCCCGACGATCACGTCCGGCCGGGCCAGGCAGGCCGCGTAGCGCTCCTCCAGTTGCTGATCGGACAGGAAGAGCGGGTAGTCCTGCTCGGACGCTCCGAAGGCTGCCATCCGCTGCGGGGTTGATTGGCCGACTTCCAGCACGGTCCGGCGCAGCAGGTCCACCAGCGCCTCGGTGACCCGAAAGAGTTCGGCGTAGGAGGACCTCGGCAGCATGAGTGGGCCCCCGGGCAGGTACTCCTGATAGGGGTACCCGATATCGCGGATCTCATGACGAATGACCGAACGAATTTCGTCCGCAGGCAGCGCCGGGGGTGGGAGGTGACTGCCAAACCACAGTTGACCCGAGGTGGTCGGCGCCGTTGTTTTGGCAGTCTGAGTCATCCGAGAACCTCACCCTTGGGAGTACGGCTGATAGTCAATCTTGGGCAGGTCGGCACGGCATCGTCGGCGTGCAAGCCACCTGGAATTTAGCCGCTCCATCATGAGATCCCGCGCCGGGACGGGTCAAGTCCGGTGCAGTCAGTAGCGACCTAGAACTCATCGATCGGGCGTCGTCCCGCCAGCGAGACAGGCGATTAACGCCGCTCACACTTTGCCAGGATCAACCGTTGCGCTCAGCAAATCAGCGAGCGTCGGTTCTGCTCGATTGCTCGACATCGCACGACTGGGTCTGGGACTGTCGCTACTTGGTTTGACTTAGCTGGCGCGTTGCATCGGAATGGCGTACCGACGATTACCCGGCCAACCGTCAGCACGCTGCGAGCAATTCGCGCCGGCCTGACCAGCCCGGACTCGGCCAGCTTGAACTCGACCAGCCCGTACTCGACCAGCCCGTACTCGACCAGCCCGTACTCGACCAGCTTGAACTCGACCGGCCGGGACCAATGGGAGCCATCAGAAGGAGAATCCGCTTGAGCATCCGTCCCGAAGGGCTGGCTACTAGCTACCGACTTCGAAGGGAGCGACCATGACCGCCACCCAGCGCCAGATTCCCGCTTCGCCGCCGGCGTTGCCAGGTATTGCCGAGCAATTACGGCGGGAAGGTTACGCCCGATATTATGCGGCAACCTTGAGCGGGAAGCCGGCACGAGCCCGTGGCCTGCACGAACTCGTCGCTGCCTTCGATGATCTGCCGCCTGACCAGTACGCTGTCGGAAGCAACCGCTTTCGCAGGTACTCCCAATTGGTCTACCTGCCCTGGTTCGATTTCTTGTCATGGGTTCCTGAGGCCCAGGATCCGGAATTGGGTTCGATCGCCGGTTACTTTCAGGACGGCTACAACCCCGACTACCGGGGTTCCCGGCGGTACTTTCCCGGGCTGCCAGCTGCTGTGAAAGATAATGTGCTGCTCACCGAGCTCATCCGAGCCAATATCGACCAGGTGCTCTGGCACGAAGAATTGAGTCACGCGCCGATCTATGTTGGCGTCCACCTGATCAAACTGTCTGTTGACGGACCAGACAAGATAGCGGTGTCCTCGCCGAACTGCCTGCATCAGGACGGCGGCAAGACAATGTTCACCTTCGCGCACCTGATTACCTGTGACAACGTGATAGGCGGCGAGAACGTGATTGCCGATCCGGCCTGCGCCGGCCGATTACCGGCCGAGGTGCCGGCCGAAAATATCCATGCCCGCTTTCGGCTCAGCGAACCGATGGACAGCTACGTGGTGCATGACCATCGGGTCAGTCATTACGTCAGTCCGGTGAGCTTGGCCGATCAGGGCGGCGGGGTCGGCAGCCGCGGAATCATCATCATGGGAATCGCGCCCTTCGCGCCGAAGCTGTAGCGCGAGCAGGGTGCCGGGCGGCCATTCGAACCTGATACCAACAATTGAGGACGGACATGTCGGAATTTAATGGCCTGGATAACTGGCACGACAAGGCTGGGGTCCGCTCCGACCCACGGCTCACCGTCGCCGACGACGATGAGGTGCTGCACAAGAAGTTCTTCCCCGATCACATCGTGCCGCACCTGCTGCACCCGCTCGTGCAGCAACAGCAGGACGAGGTCAAGCGCTATATCTCGGCACAGCACCTCTTTCGCTGGCTGCACTTCACCGCCCGGTTCGAGATCGAGGTCGTGATCAGGGCAGCGCAGCGGATCGCGGACGGCAACAGCGGCCTGGAGCTCGGGCTGAAGGTGCGCCGCGATGCGATGAAGATCTGCGTGGACGAGCAGTTCCACGCGCTGTACAGCGTTGACGTGGCCGACCAGTTGGAGCAGCGCTCCGGCATCGAGGCCTTGCCTTTCGACTTCGCGCCGTACTTGCAACACCTGGACGGGATCGGCGGATACGAACCCGGCTATGCCAAGCTCGTCCAGTTGCTGCAGGTGATCGTCTTCGAGACGCTGATCACCTCGCTGCTGGAGGACGTGCCGCGCGATGACAACCTGATCTCGGTGGTCCGCGACACGGTCCGCGATCATGCTGCAGACGAGATCTATCACCACGCCTACTTCGCGCGTTTATTCAAGGAACTATGGACACAACTCGAACGCTCGGACCGTCGGGTGGTGGCTAACCTGCTGCCGCAGGTAATCGTCCGCTCGCTGCAACCGGCCACCCGGTCGGCTCGGCTCGCGTTGCTGCAGGTCGGTTTCGCGCCGGCCACCGTCGATACCATCCTGGCCGAGTCCTACGACGAGACCTCGGTGATGGACGGCATCCGGTTCGCGGCGCGGCGCACCATCGGGCTGTTCCGCAAGGCCGGGGTGTTCGAGGTGCCCGGTGCGCTGGAGGAATTCCACCGGGCCGGCTTCATCGACGTCTGACCCGCCCAGTCGTCAACGTCTGATCCGATGGCGCTTGCTGCCAGGGGCCCTGCCGGTATCGCGGTCAGGACTGGGCCCGGTCGGCCACCACCACCATCCGGAGTTCACCGATATAGCGGTTACCCGCAGCGTCCACCGTCCACGCCTGGGCCGGCTCCGGCAGCGCCTCGGACAGGGTGAGCTCGGTCGAGCCGTTCGGCTGCTTCAGCGTCCCGCGCAGCGCCGCGAGGTAGGACAGCACCGAGATCGGCGAGTTGAAATCGACGTAGAACGGCTTCACCTCGCCGGGCAGCTTGACATAGACGCGGTCGGGACAGTTGAGCGAGCGCCGCCAGCTGTTCACGGCCCGGTAGGACTCGTATTCGCCGAGCGGCTGGCTGAACTCATCGGCCACGTCGACCCGCCAGCTCTGCCGGACGATCGTGAACCTACCGACCGAGATCCGCGGCGTGTGCGGGCCCTCGGAGATGTTCTTCCACGCGTCCACGACCGCCGCCGACAGCAGGAAGGAGAAGAACTCGGCGAAGGTCAGCCGAGCGCCGTCCGGTAGCTCGACGAAGACCGCTCCATCGGCAACCCCGACCTCGATGGCGGTGATCGCGATCGTGTCCGGCGGTGCTGCGTCCACGTCGGCGAAGGCGAAGCGCAGGTCAGCGGGCATCGGGTCCGCCGGCATGGTCCGTCCGGTGTTGCGCGGCCATGAATCGGGGAACACCGGCATCACCCGCTGCCCGATCCGCGACTGCAGGAAGCGCGAGATGGGGTAATCCTCACCGAGGCTCCACTCGAAGACCGGCCCGGTGATCGTCGTGGTGCTCACGTGGATCTCGCTGAGCACCACGTCGTAATCGCCGGTTCGCAGGCCATCGGGCGAGTGGGCGATGAGTTGCAGGTCCGGACAGTGGATCGCCGCCTGGGCCCAGCCCGGCCCAGGGGACGGGAACAGCCGCTCGACCGCATCGTGGAACTCGGCTGGGTCGAAGGCATAACCGGAAGCCGAGGCGTGCAGTTGCGCGACGAGCTGTCGCCACCGTCGCCGGAAATCCGTGAGCACGTCGTCGATGGGCTTGGGCCGGTTTCCGAAGAAGCTGGCCATGACCTCGAACCAGACCGCATCCAGGCGCTGGTTGGCCGCTGCCCACTCCTGCCGGAAAAGCTGCTCGTAGGCGGTTGCGGCCTGCCAGGTAAGCCATTGCGAGATCGCCAGGATCCCCGGCAGCCCTTCGCTGACCCGCGTCAGGAAGTCCGTGCCCAGCTCGACGTCCAGGTCCCGCAAGCAATCCTCGTAGGCGACCCCGCGGCCGGCATACATCCGGCCGGGCCGCCGCGCGGCCGCGGTGCCGGAGGCTTCGCGAAAGGTTTCGCCCAGTGCGGCTTGGGCATTGGCGACCGCGCCGGCCTCGCCACTGGCCGCGCTGAGCGTGCTCAGCGCCGCCAGGAACGGCGCGATGCGGGCCAGGGCCCGATGCTTGACCTGGTCGTCGCCGATGGCTGCGATCCGCGCGGCCAGGACCGGCACGCAGTCGGGGCTGAGTGGCACGTTCGGACCGGACACCACGCACCGGCGCTGCTCCAGGCCGGCGAGGCAGGCCTCGACCTCGTCCTGCCTGATTCCAAGCGTTGCCGCCACCTGCTCGATGACCCGTTGCCTTGGGCGTTCACCGTCGCAGTAGCCCAGCACGGCCAGCTCGAGCTCGGACAGCGGCAGCGGGTCCGCGCGCGGCTGGTAGAGCGAGCCGTCCCGGACGCTGTAGTGGCTGCGCACTCGCACCGGCAGCCAGGCACCGATCTGCGGGTCATCGGCCAGCGCTGCGGCCAGTTCGCGGACCGCCCACGGTTCGGCGAAGGTTCGGCGCCGGCTGATCAGCGTGCGGCCGGGGTGCTGGCTGACCCCGCCCGGCTCGCCGGTCAACCGTCCCCACCCAACCGGGCCGAAGAAGCCGATCGTCTCGCTCTTGCCGCAGTATCTGTTGATGTAGCGGGCAATCCGGTACTCGCGTTTGCGTTTCTTGGCGTCTCGCTTGGGATCGTGGGCCGAGCGGGCGAACGACTCCACCATCGGCAGTGCGGCCGGGTTCTGCCAGGCCAGCGCCTCCCGGAAGAGATCCAGGCCGGCGATGCCAGCCATCACCTTCGACGTCCGACCCAGTTCATCAATGAATCGTTGCTCATTGTCGATCGGATCGGACCAGGACAGCTGGTTGAGCAGGTCGGCCGGCAACCCGGTGGTTCGCACCGACACCGGGGACAGCACCGACCAGCTGCCAGCGCCGGGCAGCGGTACCAGGGCAAGTTCGG
>JBDSAN010000337.1:0-6416 GCA_039922115.1 Jatrophihabitantaceae bacterium | reverse complement strand
CCCCCCGACTGGTGTCGGCCACCGGGCCGGATCTGAACCTGGACAATCCGCCCCGGCCGGTCGGCCGGCCCCGGTTCGGCAGGCGCACCAACTACGCCTGGCTGGGGCTGGCACCCTTCTTCCTCTACGTGCTGGCCTTCTTCGTACTGCCGACCGGCACCGTGGTCTTCTCCGCTTTCCGCAAGACCGATCCAGATACCGGCGTCACCTCGTTCACCGGCTCGAACGTGTCCTCGGCATTGCACGGGGTCTACCTGACCGGCATCGAGAACAGCCTGATGCTGGCGCTGGTATCCGGCGTGATCGGCGCGCTGGTCGGGCTGTTGCTGGCCTGGGCGATCGTGAACAGCCGGGGCAACCTGCTGACCCGGTTCGTCTCGACGGCCGCGGCGGTGCTGGCCAACTTCGGTGGGGTTCCGCTGGCCTTCCTGTTCATCGCGACGGTCGGCAATTCCGGCCTGCTCACCAGGATCCTGGCCAACCAGTTCAAGATCAACCTGCATGACTCGCTGCATTTCGACCTGTACAGCCTGACCGGGCTCGAACTGGTCTACCTGTATTTCCAGATACCGCTGATGGTGCTGGTGATCACCCCGGCGCTGGAAGGGCTGAAGCCGCAATGGCAAGAGGCGGCGGCCAACCTCGGAGCCAGCCGCTGGCAGTACTGGCGCCACGTCGGCGCACCGATCCTGGCGCCGAACGTGCTCGGCGCGTCATTGCTTTTGTTCTGCAGCGGATTCTCTGCCTACGCCACCGCCGATGCACTGACCAGCGGCGCGTTCCCGCTGACACCGTTGCAGATTCACGCGGTGCTGTCGGGCAACGTGCTGGCCGGGTTGGAGAATCTCGGTGATGCGCTGGCCTTCATCATGGTCGTCATCGTGGTGCCGCTGATGGTCATCTACCAGTTGCTGCAGCGAAGGACTACCCGATGGTTGCGCTAGATCCCACCGGCCAGTCCGCGACCACCGGCCAGCCCGGTGCCCGAACCGGCTCGCCGGCTCGACGGCAACGCCGGCCCGGACTCGGCCGCGCGATCACCCTGCTGCTCTGCGGCATCTACTTCATCGGCCCGCTACTGGCCGCGTTCTGGTTCTCGATCGAGGACAAGGTGCACGGCGGCGTCCAGTTCAGCGCCTACGCGCACGTGTTCTCCGCGGTCGGCTTCACCGACGCGTTCACGCTCTCGCTGAAACTCGGGATCGGGACGGTGGTGATCAGCCTGCTGCTGATGGTGCCCACCATGCTGCTGCTACACCTGCGCGCGCCTGGCTTCCGTCCGCTGGTCGAGACGTTGTGCCTGATGCCGCTGGTGATCCCGCCAGTGGTCCTGGTCGCGGGGGTCAGCGTGGTGCTGTCCTGGGGGCCCAATCAGCTGGCCGGCACGCCGTTTCAGACCTTCCTAAACGCGATCCAGAGCGGCAGCACGCCGTGGGTGCTGATCCTGGAGTACGTGATCCTGACGCTGCCGTTCACCTACCGGGCACTTGATGCCGGCATCCGCAGTGTCGACGTGCACACCCTCACCGAGGCCGGCCGCAACCTCGGCGCCGGCTGGATCACGGTCACCGTGCGGATCCTGCTGCCCTCGCTGCGAACCGCGGTGTTGAACGCAGCATTCCTGGCCTTCGCCCTGGTCTTCGGCGAGTACACGATCGCCTCGATCCTGCAGTACACCCCGTTCGCGGTCTTCATCGTGGCCGCCGGGCAGACCGAAGGCCAGCTCTCGACCTCGCTGTCGCTGCTGAGCCTGCTCATCACCTGGATCCTGCTGTTGCTGATCAGCCTGCTCGGCGGGCGCAATACCCGAAAGGTGCAAGCATGATCTCGGTTGTCGAATCGGGCACCGGCACCACCGTTGAATTCGCCGGTGTGCACCGGGTCTTCGGCGCGGTGCACGCCCTGGACGGTCTGGACCTGCGAGTGGAACCGGGGGAGTTGCTCGCGTTGCTCGGCCCGTCCGGCTGTGGCAAGACCACCGCGCTGCGGCTGCTTGCCGGTTTCGACCAGCCCGATGCCGGCTCGGTGCTGGTCGATGGCGAGGACGTTTCCGGGCTGCCGGCCAACAAGCGCGACATGGGTATGGTCTTTCAGTCCTACAGCCTGTTCCCGACCATGTCCGCACTGGACAACGTCGGCTTCGGCCTGCGGCTGCGCGGCCGCTCGACCGGTGACCGGCGCAAGCGAGCGGCCGAACTGCTTGATCTGGTGGGCCTTGCCGATCAGGCGAAGAAGTTCCCGCACCAGATGTCGGGCGGCCAGCAGCAGCGGGTGGCGCTGGCCCGGGCGCTGGCGATCTCGCCGCGGGTGCTGTTGCTGGACGAGCCGCTGTCCGCTCTCGATGCCAAGGTGCGCACTCAACTCCGTGATGAGATAAGGCGAATCCAGCTTGAGCTGGGAGTGACCACGGTCTTCGTGACGCACGATCAGGAGGAGGCGCTGTCGATGGCCGACCGGGTCGGCGTGATGCGCGACGGACGGCTGGAGCAGTGCGCGGCACCATCAGAGCTCTACCAGCGGCCGACCACGCCGTTCGTCGCCGAGTTCGTCGGCACCATGAACCGGCTGCCCGGCACGATGGTTTCTGGCGGGGTGCAGCTGTTCGCCCAGGTGGTTGCTGTCGATGGGCCGCGGCCGTCGGACGGGTCGAGGGTGCGCGCGCTGCTGCGGCCAGAGGCGATCCTGGTCGAGCGGGCAACCGGTGCCGGTGACGCGGTGGTGACCACGGCTACCTTCTTCGGCGCGGTGACCCGCCTTCGGCTGACCCAGCCGGACGGCAAGGAGATCCTGGCCGATGTCGGCTCGCACCGGGGCATCGACTTTCCGGCCGGTGCCGGGGTGCGCATCTCGGTGCTGGACCGGCCGGTGCTGGTCAGCGCTGATTTGCAGGATGTGCCGGTACTTTAAGGCCCATGACCACCACGAACCAGGCCGGCGTGGTCGGCGGCCGGCGGTCCGAACGCGGTTACTGGCGGCTGCTGCCCGGCCCGGCCGAGCCGCACCTGACCAGGTCCGAGCTGCTGAGCGGTGGGTTGGTTACCGGCGCCGGTCAGCTGTCACCGGGCACACCGCTGCTGAGCGTCGGACACCTGTCTGACCTGCACCTGTGCGATAGCCAGTCGCCGGTGCGCGCGGAGTTCCTGGACCGCTGGTCCGATGATGACGCGCCAACCAAAGCTGAAATCGGCTACCTGGGTACCTACCGGCCGCAGGACTGCCTGACCGTCCAGGTCGGTGAGGCGGCAGTGCAGGCACTGAACGCGGTGCCGGCCGGGCCGGTCGGTGGTGGCGAGCTGGACTGGGCGATCACCACCGGCGACGTCACCGACAATGCCCAGTCCAACGAGCTGAACTGGTACCTGGGCCTGCTCGACGGCGGCCTGATCCGGCCCGATTCCGGTACCACCGACCGGTACGAGGGGGTGGCCGACAACTCCTACTGGGACGAGGCATTCTGGCATCCCGAGCCGATGCCGGACGGCCGGCAGGACCGGCCACACCGGCTGCATGGTTTTCCGGATGTGCCCGGCCTGCTGGACGCGTTGCGGGCACCGTTCACCGCGGCCGGCCTGCGGATGCCGTGGTTGGCGGTGCACGGCAATCACGATCAGATGATCCAGGGCACCATCCCCGCGATTGGGCCGATGGCCACTGCCGATTCCGACAGCCACAAGGTGATCGGCCTGCCACCGGACTGGTCGACCGACGCGGTGGTGAAGTTCTGTCGCGACTTCGACGACTGCCAGCTCGATGCCCTGGCCATCTGGCATGAATTGCAGTCCCGGCCGGTCACGCCAGATCCCGCTCGCCGGGCGATCACCCGAGCCGAGTTCATCGCCGCGCACCTGCATGCCACCGCTCGTCCGGCCGGCCACGGCTTCGAGGTCGATGCCGCCGACCCGAGCCGGGCCTACTACCGCCACGATCACGGCCAGGTCAGCGTGCTGACACTGGACACCGTGAACGAGCACGGCGGTTGGCAGGGATCGTTGGATGAACCCCAGTTCGAATGGCTGGCCGACCAGCTGGCCGAGGCCGACCGGCAGCGGCGCTACGTGGTACTCGCCTCGCACCATCCGCTGTTCTGCCTGATCAATCCACGCCGGCCCGGCGGGGCGAGCGCCAGCAGGCGGGTTGCGCATGCCGAGCTGGCCGAGCTGCTGGCCCGCCATCCGAGCCTGGTGCTCTGGTTGAACGGCCATATCCATCGGGCCACCGTGATCGCGCACCAGAGCTGGTGGGAGGTGTCGGCGCCGTCCCTGATCGACTTTCCCCAGCAGGGACGGATTGTTGAGCTGCTGCGCTCGCCGGCCGGCGTGCTGACCATCGCCTGCACGATGTTGGACCACGCCGGCGAGCTGCCCTGGGCCGGTGGCATCGCCAGCGTGCGGCAACTGGCCGGCCTGTCCCGGGAGCTGTCGGTCAACGACTGGCAGCGACGCTGCGATGACCTGGCCAAGCAGCCGTGGCTGGGCACCCCGACCGAGCGCAATGTGCTGCTAGAACTGCCTGATCCCTACCGCTGAGCTCAGCGCTCGAGGCCGCCGGTGGCATCGAGCAGCCAGCCGGCCAGGTAGCCGGCGAACGACGAGCGGACCAGCAACCGGAACCTCGGCGCTCGGTCATCGACCACCAGCAGGATCACGCCGGCCTGGGCAAGCAGCGTCTGCACGCAGGTACCGGTCGGTGACACCGAGGGATGCAGGTCGATCGCGCAACCCATCGCGAGCAGCTCGCGCGCGGCCGGGCCGGCCAGCTCCAGGATGGTCCGCTGGCCGGATACGTCGGTCACCGAACCGTGTTCGCCACCGATCGCCGTCCGCAAGCGGCTGATCCGCTCGGTGGTCTCGGCGTCGGTGGCGGGTTCGCTGACCAGCAGCCACTCGTCCGGCCCGAGCCAGAGCAGCTGGTGCTGACCGCTCAGCACCGCCCGGCACGGTTCGGACGGTAGCGCCGCACCCAGCAACGCGGCCAACCGTCCGGTGGCCGGGCCGGTGCTGGCCAGCCGCAGGTTCAGCTGGGTGTGGCAACCGAGCTCGGCCAGTTCGATGGCCGGTGCCAGGCGCTCGAACCGGCCGGCCCAGCCGGCTAACGGGCTACGGCGCAGCTGCGGTGGCTCAGCCATCGCGACGATCACCGGCCGGGTCGTAGAGCACCGGATCGGTCACCATTACTGGCACGATCGTGCCGTCCTGCCAGGCCAGGAGTTGCTGGCCGATCCGCTGCCGGCCAGACCGCAGCAGGGCCAGCGCGAAGGTCCGGCCGAGCGCCTG
Organism: Jatrophihabitantaceae bacterium; assembly: GCA_039922115.1. Lineage (GTDB taxonomy): Bacteria > Actinomycetota > Actinomycetes > Mycobacteriales > Jatrophihabitantaceae > Jatrophihabitans_A. Next base: position 1,143 of record JBDSAN010000337.1, on the reverse strand, counting down.
GCTTCGATAGCTGGACGTGACGTGGCCGAGCATCCGGGCCGGCTGTTGCTGCGGCGCTGCCAGCAGCTGCGCGCCCTCGTCCAGTAATTGCTGTCCATCCAGCGGCAATAGCCCGACCAGTTGCTTGCGATCCGGCCGCAGGTTTTCTGGCCGGCGCTGCGAGCGCTTGCCGACGAAGTCCGGTTTCTTCTTCGATACCAGCCAATCCAGCCCCAGGTCCTGCGGGGTGACGGTGCCGTCGGTGTCCTGGCCGATGATCGGGTAGCCCTTCTCGGCGCGCAGCACGTGCATCGTCTCGGTGCCATAGACCGCGAGCTGATGCGGCTGGCCGGCCGCGAGCAACGACTCCCAGAGCTGCTGGCCGTACCACCAGGACACGTTGATCTCGTAAGCCAGTTCGCCGCAGAAGCTGATCCGGTAGATCCGGGCAGGCAGGCCGGCAACCGTGGCGTCCCGCCAGGTCATGAAGGGAAATCCCTCGGCGGAGACGTCCAAATCTGGCGCGAGGCCGGCCAGCACCGTGCGCGACAGCGGACCGACCAGCGCCACGGTCGACCAGTGCTCGGTCACCGAGGTCAGGTGAACCTGCAGGTCCGGCCACTCGGTCTGGGCGAACTCCTCCAGCCAGTCGAGTACGGTAGCCGCGTTTCCGGTCGTGGTGGTCAGCAAGAACTCGGTCGCGCTGATCCGGGCGACAGTGCCGTCGTCGAGAACCATGCCGTCCAGGCCGCACAGCACGCCGTACCGGATCGAGCCGGGCCGCAGGCTGGACATCACGTTGGTGTACATCCGGTCGAGGAACTCGCCGGCATCCAGGCCCTGCACGCTGACCTTGCCCAGCGTCGAACCGTCCATCATGGCCACCGAAGTACGAGCCTGCACGCACTCCCGGGCGACCGCCGCGTCCTGGTCCTCCAGCTGGCCAGCCACCAGTTGGGGAAAGTAGCGCGGCCGCTGCCACTGCCCGACGTTCTCGAATACCGCGCCGTTGGCCAGGTGCCAGTCGTGCATCGCGGTCACCCGGATCGGGTCGAAGTTCTGGTCGCGATCACGGCCGGCCAGCGCCGCGAACGCGATCGGCAGGTAAGGCGGCCGAGCGCTGGACAGCCCCACCTCGGCCAGGTTCAAGTCAAGCGATTCAGC
>JBDSAN010000336.1:0-5108 GCA_039922115.1 Jatrophihabitantaceae bacterium | reverse complement strand
GAGGTCGAGAGCGCCTTCGCCGAGGGAATCGGCTTCGACGGCTCGGCCATCGAGGGCTTCGCGCGGGCCAGCGAGTCGGACATGCTGGCCCGGCCGGACCCGGCCACCTTCCAGATCCTGCCTGGCGATGACGGCAAGCCCAGCGACACCGCGCGGATGTTCTGCGACATCACCATGCCGGACGGGTCCCCGTCCTGGGCCGATCCGCGTTACGTGCTGCGCCGGACGCTGTCCAAGGCGGCCGAGCGCGGCCTGACCTTCTACACCCACCCGGAGATCGAGTTCTTCCTGCTCAAGGACCGGCCATCCGACGGTTCCGAGCCGATCCCGATCGATCGCGGCGGGTACTTCGACATGACCAGTCACGACACCGCGCACGACTTCCGGCGCAGCGCGATCACCGCGCTCGAGGCGGTCGGCATCTCGGTGGAGTTCAGCCATCACGAGGTCGCGCCTGGCCAGCAGGAGATCGACCTGCGCTATGCCGACGCGCTGTCGATGGCTGACAACATCATGAGCTTTCGGCACATCATCAAAGAGGTTGCCCGCAGCCGTGGGGTGCACGCGACGTTCATGCCCAAGCCGTTTCGGCACCAGCCGGGCAGTGGAATGCACACCCACCTGTCGCTGTTCGAAGGCGACCGCAACGCCTTTCACGACCCGTCCGACGAGCTGTTCCTGTCTGGTACCGCCCGCTCGTTCATCGCCGGCCTGCTGCGGCACGCGCGCGAGATCACCGCGGTCACCAACCAGTGGGTGAACTCCTACAAGCGGCTGTTCGGCTGGTCAGCGCCAGGTCAGCTGGTCGAGGCACCGACCTATGTCTGCTGGGGCCACGCCAACCGATCGGCGCTGGTCCGGGTGCCGATGTACAAGCCTGGCAAGGCGAACTCGACCCGGGTGGAGGTCCGCTCGCTCGACTCGGCCTGCAACCCTTACCTGGCCTTTGCGGTGCTGCTAGCAGCTGGGCTGAAGGGCATCGAAGAGGGCTATGAGCTGCCGCCGGGCGCTGAGAACGACGTCTGGTCGCTGTCGGATACCGAGCGCCGGGCCCTCGGTTACGACGACCTGCCGCACAACCTGGCCGATGCGCTGCGGGTGATGGAGGATTCCGAGCTGGTCGCCGAGACCCTGGGCGAGCATGTGTTCGACTTCTTCCTGCGAAACAAGCGTGATGAGTGGGTCGACTACCGGGCCGAGGTCACCCCGTTCGAGCTGCGCCGCTACCTTCCCTCGCTCTGAGCGGTGCGCGGTTGCGCAGCTGAGCGGCCGGTTCGCCTACCCTGCTAGGTATGGCTGAACCGCGCTCCCTGGCTCCGATGCTGGTCATCGAGAACGACGCCGACGCCCCGATCGGCCAGCTCGGGGACTGGCTGAGCCAGGCCGGTGCGCAGCTGAGGGTGTGCCGGGCCGAGCTCGGCGATCAGGTGCCCACCGAGCTTGCCGGCTACTCGGCGCTGATCGTGCTCGGTGGCGATATGGGCGTGCACGACGACGAGCGGGCGCCGTGGCTGCCCGCCGTCCGGCAATTGCTGGCGATGGCCGTGCAGGCCGAGCTGCCCACCCTCGGGATCTGCCTGGGCGCTCAGCTGCTCGCGGTAGCGGCCGGCGGCCAGGTCGGGCCGGCCGGTACGCCGGAATACGGCGCTCAGCTGGTCGCCAAGCGGCAAGCGGCGGCTGAGGACCCGCTGCTGCGCGAGCTGCCGATCACCCCGGACGTGCTGCAGTGGCACCTGGACGAGATCAGCCGGCTGCCCGGCTCGGCGGTGCTGCTGGCGTCCTCGCCGGTCTGTGAGGTGCAGGCATTCCGGATCGGTCGGCTGGCCTGGGGCACCCAGTTCCATATCGAGACGACGCCGGCCATCGTGCAGCGCTGGGCGGAACTGGACGCCGAGCGGCTGGCCGACTACGACCTGGCCGCGATTATCGCACGGGCGATCAGCGCCCATGCCGACTTCGCTGAGGTGTGGCAACCGGTGGCCGACCGGTTCGTCGAGATCGCCCGGCAACCGGTCGCCGCCGCCGGCCCCCGGTCATTGCCGATGGCCGGCAGCCCAGCGCCGGACGGGCCGCGGGCGCTGACCGACCCGGCCGCGATCCGGGCGGCCCTGGCAGCGCAGATGCAGGCCTCGCGTGGACCGCACGGTCACTGATCCGGCCGCCGGACGGGTCAGCGCGCGGCTGACCAGGATCGGCTTCGCCGACCCGGTGACCGCAGCCGAACTGCTCACCGGGCCGACCCTGAACCTGTGGGACGGCCAGACCAACGCGGCCCGGGACGTGGACGCGGCGGCGGTGCTGTCGGCGCTCGGCCGGGCCGCCGATCCCGATCAGGCCCTGCGCTGGTTGGCCGAACTGGCCGGCACCGGCTCCGGAGCGCAGATCCTGGCCGAATTGGGAGCGGCGGCGGAGTTCCGAACCCGGCTGCTGGGCGTGCTCGGCGCCTCGGTGGCGCTGGCCGAACACCTGGTCAGCCAGCCCGGCGATGCCTTGCTGCTGTGCCAGCCCTATGACCAGGACGCGATAGCGGCGGCAGCGGGCCGGATCGCTGCCGCGGTCGGTGCTGACAGCGCCGACCCGGTGACCGGCACCGGTGGCCGGCCGGCTCACCTGACCGGCGGGCCGGCGGTGATCGCGCTGCGAACCGCTTATCGCCGGGAGCTGGTCCGGGTGGCCGCCGCCGACCTGGCCGCCGAGCTGTCGCTGACCGAGGTCACCGAGGCGCTGGCCGACCTGGCCGGCTTCGTGCTGCAAGCCGGGCTGGCAGTGGCCCGCGCCGGCATGGACGCCGCCGGTGCCCCCGCGCCGTGCCGGCTGGCGATCATCGCGATGGGCAAGACCGGTGGCCGCGAGCTGAACTACGTCTCTGACGTCGATGTGGTCTTCGTTGCTGAGGCCGGTGCCAGCGATGAGCAGCGAGCCGGTTGCGGTGCCGATGAGGAGGCAGCCGGGCTGGCCACCGCTACCAGGCTGGCCGCCGAGACCATCCGGATCTGTGGCCAGGCGGCCTGGGAGGTCGACGCGGCGCTGCGTCCGGAAGGCAAGGCTGGCGCGCTGGTCCGTACGCTGGCAAGCCACGAGGCCTACTACAAGCGTTGGGCCTTCACCTGGGAATTCCAGGCGCTGCTCAAGGCCCGTCCGATCGCTGGCGATGCGGACCTGGGCCGCCGCTATGTCGAGACCCTGTCGCCCTACGTGTGGTCGGCCTCGTCCCGGCCGGACTTCGTCACCGACGTGCAGGCGATGCGGCGGCGGGTGGTCGACCACCTGCCGGCCGACGTGATCGATCGCGAGATCAAGCTCGGCCCGGGCGGCCTGCGCGACGTCGAGTTCGCCGTCCAGCTGCTGCAGTTGGTGCACGGCCGGGCCGATCCTGCGTTGCAGGTGCGGGCCACGCTGCCGGCGCTGGCCGCGCTGCGCGACGGCGGCTTTGTCGGCCGCGACGATGCGCTCAGCCTGGCTGATGCCTACGAATTCCTGCGCACCACCGAGCACCGGCTACAGCTGGTCAAGCTGCGACGTACCCACCTGGTGCCCGACGATCCGGTCGCGGTGCTGCGGCTGGCGCGCTCGCTGGGCTTTCGGCCGGACGCGCGCGGCGACGCGGTGGCGGTCTGGAATGCCGAGTGGGCCTTGCATGCCCGCGAGGTGCGCCGGCTGCACGAGAAGCTGTTCTACCGGCCGCTGCTGGAGGCGGTGGCCAGGGTGCCGGTCGAGGCGCTGCGGCTTACCACCGCGCAGGCTCGCAGCCGGCTGGAGGCACTTGGCTACGCCGATCCGGTCGGCGCGCTGCGGCACATCGAGGCGCTGACCACCGGGCTGTCCCGGCGAGCCACCCTGCAGCGCGCGCTGCTGCCGGTGATCCTGTCCGAGCTCGCCGACGCGCCGGATCCGGACGCCGGCCTGCTGGCCTACCGGCAGGTCTCCGAGGCGCTCGGGCAGACGCCGTGGTTCCTGCGGCTGTTGCGCGACGAGGGCGCGGTGGCGTCCCGGCTGGCCAGCCTGCTCGGCAGCTCGCGCTATGTCGCCAACCTGCTGGCACGCGCGCCGGAGGCATTGCCGTTACTGGCCGACGACGAGCAGTTGCAGCCACGGCGGGCTCCGGAACTGGAAGTGCTGATGGCGACCGCGGCCCGTCGCCAGGACGACCTGGCCCAGACCGCACACGCGATCCGGGCGTTGCGCCGGATCGAACTGCTCCGGATCGCCTTCGCTGACCTGCTCGGGGTGGCCGATGACGCCCAGGTCCGGACCGGGCTGTCCGAGCTGGCCGACGCGACGCTGGCTGCCGCGCTCAGCGCCGTTCGCCGGCTGGTGGCAGCCGAGCGCGCCGGTCAGGGCGCTGAGCCGGGCCGGTTCGCGGTGATCGCGATGGGCCGGCTGGGTGGTCAGGAAATCGGCTACGGCTCGGACGCCGACGTGCTGTTCGTATTCGACGGCGCCGGTCCGGAGACGGCCAAGTGGGCGAACCTGGTGGCCGAGCGGTTGCGCACGATGCTGAGCATGGCCTCGACCGATCCGCCGTTGCGGCTGGACGCCGACCTGCGGCCGGAGGGGCGAAACGGCGTGCTGGCTCGGTCGCTGGATTCCTACGCCGAGTACTACGCCAGGTGGGCGTCGGTGTGGGAAGCCCAGGCGTTGCTGCGGGCCCGGTTCTGCGCCGGTGACCCGGAGCTGGGGGAGCGGTTCATCGACCTGATCGAGCCGACCCGCTACCCGCCTGGTGGGCTGGCACCGGCCGGCGTGCTGGAAATCCGGCGGATCAAGGGACGGGTGGACGCCGAGCGATTGCCGCGCGGGGCCGACCCGCACACCCACACCAAGCTCGGCCGGGGCGGCTTGGCCGATGTGGAGTGGACCGTGCAGTTGCTGCAGTTGCGCTTTGCCGACAGCGTGCCGGGCCTGCGGGCCACCGGCACCCTGGCCGCGCTGCTGGCCGCGGTGGATGCGGGCAAGCTCAGCCGGGACGACGCGGCCGCGCTGGAGGCGGCCTGGCGGTTTGCCAGCCGGGCCCGCGACGCGGTGATGCTGGTACGCGACAAGCCCGATGACCAGTTACCCAAGCCCGGTCGGGTGTTGCAGGCGGTGGGGCAGGTGCTCGGCTACCG
>JBDSAN010000335.1:0-3973 GCA_039922115.1 Jatrophihabitantaceae bacterium | reverse complement strand
TGCCGGCCGAGCGGGCTGAGCAGCTCAGCTTCGACTGGGGCACTGAACTCGGCAACGAACTGGGCCGATTCTGCGCGGCGACGGCGACCAGCCCGGCCTCGGTGCTGATCGCGGCCTGCCAGATCTTGCTGTACCGGCACGGCGATCAGCCGCAGGTCGCGGTCGGCGTCCAGATCGAGCGCCGCGAGGATCCGGCCGTGGCGAACCTGGTTGGGCCACTGGCCGGCCTGATCGTGATCCCGACCGTACTGGCCGCCGACCGCTCGTTCGGTGAGCTGGCCTGCGAGGTGGACCAGCTCAGGCAGCAGGCGATCGAGCATGCTCCGTTGCCGTTCAGTGCGCTGGTACGCGCGCTGGGTCCGGAACGCGCGCCTGGCCGGTTGCCGCTGTGCGACCTGATCGTTACCGTGGCTGACCGGCCACCGGCCGAGCTGCGGATCGCCGATGCCACCACCCGGCGCCTCGACCTTCAGCCCGGCGCGATCAGCAGCGATTTGAGCTTGCAGGTGAGCCAGGTCGGGGGCTGCCTAGCCGGCAACCTCCGTTATCGCAGCGACCTGTTCGAGCCGGCCATCGCGGCCTCGATGCTCGATCAGCTGCGTACCCTGCTGCTGGCCGGCCTGCGCGCCCCCGGCACCGAACTTGGCGCGTTGCCGCTGGACAGCCCGCAGCGCGCGCAGGCGCTGGCAGCGATAGCCGACCAGCTGTCAGCAGCGGTGCCGGCCGAGCATCCGGTGCACGAGCTGGTCCGGCTGCGGGCGCTGCACCAACCCGAGCATCCCGCGATCATCAGTGGCGATCGCAGCATCAGCTATCGGCAGCTGGACGCCGCGGCGGCCGCGATCGCCGCCCGGTTGGGCGAGCTGACCGGACTGGCCGGCGCCGCGGTGGCGGTGCGGATGGCGCCGGGCGCCGAGCAGGTCGCGGCTTCGCTGGGCGCGCTGCGTGCCGGCGCGCACCTGGTGTGGTTCGGGCTGGCCGAAGCGGGCGAGCGTAGCCGTACCGTGCTGGCCGACCTGATGCCACGCTGCCTGCTGGTCACGGGCGACAGCTCGCAGGACGAGCTGGTCAGCTGGTACCGGGACGGGTTGAACGGCAGCGTGCTCGAACTCACCGGGCTCGAACTCAGCGCCCAGGACACCGACGTGCAAGACACTGGCGGACCAGGCATAAGCGCGCGGGACTTCCAGCAGCTAGCGCGATGGGTCTACATCGCCTACACGTCCGGCTCGACCGGCACGCCGAAGGCGGTCGCGCAGACGCACGGGGCCTTCGCGCAGTTCGTGACCTGGATGGCCGACGAGTTCGACATCGGCCCCGGCGCCCGGGTGGCCCAGTGGGCAGCGCCCGAGCACGATCCGAGCATCTGCGAGGTGTTCGCCACCCTGGTCGGCGGCGGCACGCTGTACCCGGTTCCCGATCGGATCAGGGCACATCCGGAGCGGCTGCTGGCCTGGCTGGCCGAGCACCAGATCACGTTCCTGCAGACCGTCCCCAGCTTTGCCAGGGAATTGCGCAAGGTCATCGTCAGCACCGACAGCGCTGACCGGCTGGCCAGCCTCAATCGGCTGCTTCTGATGGGTGAATCGCTGACCGGTGAGCTGGCCAACGGCTTGCGCGACGCGCTGCCATCGGTCGCCCTGGCCAATGTGTACGGCCCGACCGAGACGATCGCGGCCACCTGGCAACAGCTCGAGCAACCGGCGCCGGCCACCGTCCCGGTCGGCCGGACCATTCCCGGCCGGCAGGTGCTGGTCCTCGATCAGGCCGATCGGCCCTGCCCGATCGGCGTCACCGGCCAGATCGTCATCCGTAGCCCATCGGTCACGCCGGGCTACGTCGGTGCCAATCCTGGCGACCTGACGGCCTTCCTGCCGGTAGCGGGGCTGGCCGAGGACGGCAGAATAGGCAGCTACCGAACCGGTGACCTCGGACGCTGGCGACCTGACGGCACCCTGGAATTTCGTGGCCGGTTGGACTTTCAGGTCAAGCTGTACGGGACCCGGATCGAGCTCACCGACATCGAGGCGGCCTTGGCCGAGCACGAGTCGGTGGCCGAGTGCGCGGTGAGCGCCGTCCGCGACCGAGATGGCCTGGTAACCAGGCTGGTCGGCTACGTGCTGCCCAGGCAACCCGGCGCCGGCTCGGTCGAGCAGTGGCGCTCGCACCTGCGCCGGCGGTTGGGTACCGCCGTGCTACCGGCGGCGTTCGTGGTGATGGACGACCGGCTACCGCGCAACCTCGCCGGCAAGGTCGACCGCCGCCGGTTGCCGCCAGCCAGCTTGCGGCCGGATCAGGACATCCGGCAACCAGCAAGTTGGATCGAAACCGACCTTGCCCGAATCTGGACCGAACTGCTCGGTGTCGAACCTGCCCATGTGGACCAGGACTTCTTCGCGGCAGGCGGGTATTCCCTGCTAGTACTGAAGCTTCGCAACCGCGTCCGAGCGCGGTTCGGCGTTGACATCCCGCTGTGGGACTACTTCGCCACCCCATCGTTGGCAGCAATCTCGGCCATGATCGCCAACGCGATCGGTGATGCCAACCGACACCACGCAGGCCCGGCTGATCGGGAGCACCACTCGGTGCCAGCACGTGCCTTCTGATCTGTGCCCGCTACCGACGTATCTGATTGGGTGAGTAGATTGACTTCAGCCGAAACAGGCCAGTCCGTCGTCCTTGACGGCAACAGCATGGACATTCAGCAGCTCCGCAGGCTGGCCGAGCAGCATCAGCCAGTGGTGCTGGATCCGGCGGCCTTGGACAAGGCCGGCCGGACCAGGAAGCTGTTTGAGGACATCGTCAGCCAGGACATCCCGATCTATGGCGTGACGACCGGCTACGGCGAGATGATCTACATGCTCGTCGACCCGTCCAATGAGGTGGAGCTGCAGACCAATCTCGTCCGCAGCCACAGCGCCGGGGTCGGCCCGCTGTTCAACGAGACCGAATCCCGGGCGATCCTGGCGGCCCGGCTCAACGCGCTGGCCAAGGGCCACTCGGCGGTACGTCCGGAGCTGCTCGAGCGGCTGGCGCTCTACCTCAACCTGGGCATCATCCCGGCCATTCCGGAGATGGGTTCGCTGGGTGCCAGCGGCGACCTGGCACCGCTGTCGCACATCGCCTGCACCGTGATCGGCGAGGGTTACGTGCTGCGCGACGGCCAGCGGGTCGAGACCGGCAAGGTGCTGCGCGAGCACGGGATCACCCCGATGCAGCTGCGGTTCAAGGAAGGTCTGGCGCTGATCAACGGAACCTCGGCGATGACCGGGCTCGGCTCGCTGGTGGTCAGCCGAGCGCTGGACCAGGTTCGCCAGGCCGAGATCGTCACCGCCCTGGTGATCGAGGGCCTGCGTGGCTCGATGAGCCCGTTCATGCCAGAAGGCCACGACATTGCCCGCCCGCACCAGGGCCAGATCGACACCGCGGCCAACATGCGCGCCCTGATGGCCGGCAGCGAGCTGACCGTCGAGCACGCTGACCTGCGCCAGCAGGTTGCTGCCGAGAAGGACGAGCAGAGCGTCACCCGTACCCAGGTGTACCTGCAGAAGGCGTACTCGCTGCGCGCCATCCCGCAGGTGCTCGGCAGCGTGCGTGACACCCTTTCGCATGCCACCAACAAGCTGAACATCGAGCTGAACTCCGCCAACGACAACCCGTTGTTCTTCGAGGGCAAGGAAATCTTCCACGGAGCCAACTTCCACGGCCAGCCGATCGCGTTCGTGATGGACTTCGTGACGATCGCGCTGACCCAGCTCGGCGTGCTGTCCGAGCGGCGGACCAACCGGGTGCTCAACCGGCACCTCAGCTATGGCCTGCCGGAGTTCCTGGTGGCCGGTGACCCCGGCCTGAACAGCGGCTTCGCCGGTGCCCAGTACCCGGCGACCGCGCTGGTCGCCGAGAACCGGACCATCAGCCCGGCCAGCACCCAGAGCATCCCGTCCAACGGCGATAACCAGGACATCGTCAGCAT
>JBDSAN010000334.1:0-5506 GCA_039922115.1 Jatrophihabitantaceae bacterium | reverse complement strand
AGCGGGCCGGGACGCGTCCCGGCCGAGTCCTGCCGAGCCCCGCTCGCGGCGTCGGCGGCATCCAACAGCTCCACCGGACCGGTCAGCGCGGAGGCGATGTCCGCATCGACGACGGCCAACCCGACATCGGCTCGTCGGAGCAGCTCGGTCAGCCGGGCCGGTGCGGCCGTCTCGTCCAGGCACAGATACGGCGCTCGCACCCGCAGCACCGCCAGCATCGCCGCGACCTGGGCCGCAGAGCGCCGCATCACGATCGCGATCGGCCGGCCGGGCTCGGCGCGGCGGCCAGCCAGGTTGCCCGCCATCCGCAGTGACAGGTCCACCAGTGCGGCGTAGCTCAGGCTTTCGGAGCCGCAGACGACCGCCGGGGCGTCCGGCTGCTGGTCGGCCAGGGCGTCGATGCGGTCCAACACCGTCTCCGGCGGTGTCGCGGTGTGCTCGCAGGCACCGTCCGGGTCGTCGAGCATGGCGGCCACCGTCTCGGGCAGCAGCTGCGTGAGCCGCTGTACCGGGCCCGCGGCGAACGATTCCGGATCGAAGGTCCACCGGACCTCGGTGTGCGCGGCCCCGCGCAGCACCTCCACGGACAGATCGGCGTGACAGGAGCCCACATCGTGTTCCAACGCCGTCATGGCGACGCCGCCCAACCGCGCGGTGTTGACGCCGTCGACGGTGGAGCAGGCGAAGCTCACCTCGACGTCGGGCAGCAGGCAGCCGGCCGCGAGCAGGGCGGCAGGATCAGCCGGTGGATGGTCGAAGGCGTCCAGGGCGCTCCAGGCCTGCTCGCAGATCGTCTCAGCCACCGTGGCCCGTGGCCGGAGCGCGCAGCGCAGCGGCACCGCCGTACTGAACAGGCCTATCGATTCGGCGGTGTCCGGGTCGGTGCGATGGGCGACGGGCGTGCTCAGCACCAGGTCTGGCCGGCCGGACCAGCGGTGCAGCGTCAACCGCACCGCGGTCAGGTACGCCGCAAAGGGGGTCACCCGCAGCCGCCGGGCCAGCGTCTGCAGCCCGTCCGCCAACTCCGGTGCCAGCGTGGTCCTCAGGACCGTGCCGGTGCCCGAACGCACGACCGGACCGGACGGCCGAAGTGACGGCAGTCGGTCCGGACGGCCGGCGAGCAGCTCGCACCAGAACTCCGGAGCGCCCGGCTCCGGCCATGCAGGCTCGACAGGGGCGGTCGGCTCGGGTTCGCGCCCGGCGTCGCGGCGGCGGTAGGCATGGTCCAGCTGAGTCAGCAACAGCTCGGCCGACCACGCGTCGAAGACCAGGTGGTGCACCACCAGCAGCAGCACCTGGCGGCCGTCGGTGAGCTGGAAGAGCCTTGCCCGGACGGGGGAATCCACGCCGACGTCGAGAGCGCGGAGAACGTGTGACCGCACCGCCTCCAGGCATTGAGCCAGGCTCGGTGCCGACAGCACCGCGACATCGGCGGGCAACCGCGGGTGGGTCACGCAACGCACCGTGTCGTGATCGGCGACGAAGGTGGTGCGCAGGGCGGTTTGCCCGGCCACCACGTCCTGCAGCGCAGCCCAGAGAACAGCCGGCTTCAGGGGCGCGGACAGCAGCCAGCACCGAGACATGTTGAAGCTGCCGGGGCGCCGGGTTCGTCGCAGCTGCCGCCAGGTGGACTGCTGGTTCGGTGATGCGGGTCGCGCCTCGGCGACCGCGCCGTGATCGGTCACAGCAGCCGGAGGATCTCGATGAAGTCCGCCGCCTTTGCCGCGTCCGGTTGTTCCGGCCCGCACCACGTGCCGTCGGCTTGCGCCGGCAGCACCTGCGGGAACATCGAACCGCCGATCGGGTCGCCGGGCTTGAGTCCGTGCTCCCACAGCAGCGGAAGGACCGCGTGCCGCGGATCGAAGACGACGTCGTCGCCGGCCCAGCGAGAGACGAAGGCCCGTCGGCCACGTTCGGAGCCCGTCCCGGTGGCGCCGTGCACGGCGCGCGGATGGAACAGGACCAGGTCGCCGGGCTCGAGCTCCCAGCTGAGCAACTCGGTGACCTCCGCGTCGCGATCCCCGGACTGCCCGGCAAGCTGAAGATCCGCCGCGGTAGGGGTGACCGGGATCGCCCGTCCGGGCGGCCATCGGTGCGAGCCGCGGACAACCTGGAGCGCGGCCTGATCCGGCGTGCAGGGATCCAGCGCAATCCACATCGCGCATAGCTGGTCCCCACTGACCGGCCACGAGCTGACGTCCTCGTGGAACGGGGTCGGCTTACCATTCCCAGCCGGCTTGGCGAAGATCTGGTCGTAGAAGGCGTTGATCCTCCTCGAGCCGAACAGCTGCTGGGCCAGGCGCGCCGCCGGCGAGTGGTGGATGAAGTCGTGGAACACCTGGTGGGTCTTCCACATGAACGCATCCCCGGAGAAGCCGCCGCCGCCCAGGACCGCGGTTGCCTCGGCCAGCACCGACGGGTGGGCCAGAACGTACTCCACGCCCTCTTCGATCTGGGCCAGCCACTGCGCGGAGATGACGTCGCGCAGCACCACCGCGCCGTCGGTGTGGAATGCCTCGATCTCGGCCTCGGTCAGCCACCGGGCGGGCGTCTGCGGCACGGTCGTCATGACAGGTCTCCAATCCCGGCAGCGCTGCCCACCGGCTCTCGCGACACCAGGTGCCGCCCGAACAGCGCGAACTCGTCCGGGGTCCGGGGTGTGGTGGTCCGCGACACCGACACCACGTTGACCAGATGCCGCCAGGTGATGTTCTGCGACTGGCTGCAGCCGCCCCAGCTCCCGGTGGAGATGACAGCAGTGAACGGCATGCCGTTCTCGAAGCTGCCGCTATTGCCGACCGCGGTCGACTGGTTCACCAGCACCCGGCAAACCTGCAACCGCTGCGCGGCCTGGTCGACCCGCTCGGCGACCGTGGTGTGCAGGCCACAGCTGTGACCGGGTCCGCCGTTGGCGATCTGCGCCGCCGCAACATCGAGTGCGGTATCGAAGTCACCGAAACTCGACACCGTGAACACCGGTGCCAGCTTCTCGCCGAAGACGGTGTCCGAGGGATTGGCGCCGGGCCCGCACTCGATGCCCAGCGCGCTGACCCGGTCGGGATCGGTCAGCGTGATCCCGGCGGCCTCGGCCAGCTCCGCCGGTGACCGGCCGATGAGGTCTCGGTTCAGCGAGCCGTCCGGCTGCCAGCAGACGCCTATCAAGGCGGCGGCCTCGGCGGGGTCGCACAGGTAGGCGCCGCTGCGTTCGAGCAGCGGCCGGAACTGCTGGTAGGCCGACTCGTGCACCAGCACATTGCTCTCCGACGAGCAGGACGTGCCGTGGTTGAAGCCCACTCCGAAGACGATCCGCTCGGCGGCCGTCGCCAGGTCCGCCGTCTCGTCCACGATCGCGGTCGGGTTGCCGGCGCCGGCGCTCAGCGCGGGGGTGCCGCTGCGATAGGCGCGGCGCAGTGTGCCCTGACCACCGGCGGCGATGACCAGGTCGACGGCCGACATCAGCCGCTCGCTGGCGGCGCGGTCGGTCGCGTCGACGTACTGGATCAGGTCCGCCGGGGCACCGACCGAGGCCAGCGCGAGCTGCACGAGCGCGACGGTGGCCGCACCCGACTTCCGCGCTCGCGGGTTGGGGCTGATGAGGGCGGCGTTGCGGGTCTTGAGGCACTGCAGCACGTTCGTCGCGATCCCGGACGACGGCGCCGTCGCGGGCGTCAGCATGCCGAGCACTCCCATGGGCCGCGCGTAGCTGTCGATGCCGCGCTCGTCGTCGGACTCGATCAGTCCAACCGTCGCCACCTCGTGCAGATCCGCCAGAGCCCCGATCACCCGTCGCCGGTGCAGCTCGAACAGGTGCTCGCGGTTGCCCAGACCGGTCTCGGCGAAGGCGAGGTCGGTCAGCTGCCGGGCCGCAGTGGGCTCGAACAGGTGCCAGGCCACGGCCGCGACGACGTCGTCCACCCTCGCCTGGTCCCAGCCGTCGGCGATCCGCTGTGCGGCCCGGGCCCGGGCCAGCAGCTCGGGCAGCTCGGCGCTGCGCGGCACACCTGCCGGCCGGTTTGCGGCGGCGAAGCGAGGAAGCGCCCGGTCCATCATCTCGTCGGTGACGGTGAGGGAGAGTCGGATGTAGCCGGGTGCGCCCATCACCGAACCGGGCAGCACCAACAGCCCGACCTGCTCGAGTTCCTTGGCGTGCGCGCGGTCGTCCGGGGTCGGGGTGCGCGCCAGCAGGTAGAAGGTGCCCTGGGCGGATTGGGTCTGGTAACCGTGTTCGCGCAGGGTCGCCACCAGCCGGTCCCGTCGCAGCTGCATCGGCTTGACGTCGCAGACGGTTCTCTCCAGCTCGGGCACCGCGAAGGCCAGGGTGTTGTTGGGGAATGCCCACCCCGTCATCAGCTGCGTCAGTTCCAGCGCCTCGCGCAGGCAGTCCCGGTCCGGCATTCGCGGCGACACCGCGAGATAGCCGATCCGCTCACCGGGCAACAGCAGGGTCTTCGTGTAGGTGTGCACCAGCACGGTGTACGGATAGAACGACGCCGGGCTGTGGAACTCCACGTTGTCGAACAGGACCCGACGGTAGGCCTCGTCGGAAATCACGTACACCGGCGCGCCGCGTTCCTCCGACAGCTCGGTCAGCATGTCCGCGAGCCGCCGCAGCGTCGCCGCGGAGTAGACGGCGCCGGTCGGGTTGTTCGGCGTGTTGACGATGACCGCCTTGGTCCGGGTGGTCAGCACCGAGCGGAGCGCGTCGAGGTCCGGCTCCCAGGTTTCGGGGTCCACCGGCGCGGGCACGGTCACCGCGCCGATCGAGTTCAGGATGGGCTCGTAGTAGAACCAGGAGGGCTCGAAGTAGACGACCTCGTCACCGGGTTCGACGACCGCGCGCAACGCCACGGTGAGACCGGCAAACGCGCCGTTGGTCAGCGTGACATCGGTGGGTCGGAACGGCAGCTGCAGATCGGCGGACAGCGTGGCGGCGACTGCCTCAGTCGCTGCGGGGTGGTTACGCAGGTAGGCGAACCACTGAGGGTGCATCGGTTTCACGGTCCGCTGCAGCAGGTCCACCAGGGATGCCGGGGGCACCTCGTGCGGATCGCCGAAGGCCAGGTCGATCGCGTCGGTGGTAGTCCGCAACGACTCGTAGTTCGAATTAGCCAGGTAGCCCCCCAGCCGTGACTCGTAACATCGCTGAGCCTTGACCATCTGGGGGTTCAGAGCATGTCGCATGAGGATTCCTTAGACGTAGGCAGCTCATCGGGGATTGGGGGCAGCCGTCGGACGGAGGGGGTGCACAAGGCCAGCACCGTCGCGACCAGGATGAGTGAGCCGGCGCCGAGCAAGGTCGCCTCGGTGCCGATCGCGCCGGACACCGGACCAACCAGCAACAGCCCGACCGGGCCGAGCACGAACGAGCCCAGCGCGTCGTAGGAACTCACCCGGGCCAGTGCGCCCGGCGGGATGTGCGCTTGCAGCGTCGTTTCCCACAGTACTTCGAAGACGTCCGAACACATGCCGTTGACCAGCATCGCCAGCGCGATCGTCCACAGCGGTG
>JBDSAN010000333.1:0-4758 GCA_039922115.1 Jatrophihabitantaceae bacterium | reverse complement strand
GGACTCGAGCAGGTCCGGCCGGGGCAGCCAGCGCTGGGTGTCCGGGTCGGGATCGGAGCTGACCAGCTGGCCACTGAGCACCGGCAGCGAGCGCTGCGGCTGGCCCGCGCGCGCCTGCTCGGCGCTGCCCCAGCAGGCCGGCGATTCCAGGCGCAGCGTGGCGATCAGGTCGGCGCCCCAATCGGTTTCCAGCTCGGCCAGCAGCGGTTCGGGCAACGAGCCGTGCGCCTGGCAGCGCCGGGCCAGCGCTTCGGCCCGCTGCCGGCGGCGGCTGAACAGCCGCGCCGCGTGCTCGATCAGGTAGCCCAGCGCACCGGCCTGCTGCCAGGCGTCGGTGACCTCATCGCCACCGGCCAGGCCGATCTCCTCGCACAGCCGGCTGGTGTAGAGCCGGCGCAGCAGCCGCAATTGCTCGCGGTGCAAAGGGTAACCATGGTTGGCCAGGTGCTGCCAGCTGGTCAGCTCGGCATGCCAGCGCGGGTAGAGCGTGCGCAACTGGCGTGCCTGCTCGACCGCGATCAGCTCCGGATCCGGGAACGGGACCGCGTGGCTCAGGCCGGCGGCACCCAGCCGTGGCTGGTCCAGCGGCACGGTTTCGGTGACCGGGCGGCCGTGGCCGGCGAGCACCACGTTCCCGCACGCGTGCGAAGCCGGGCTGGCGCCGGCCGCGCTGATGCTGACTGGCAGGTCGAAGGGCAGCGCGTCGGCCGGAGACCAGCACACCCGGAGGAGATTCTGCTGGTACAGCGGGTCGAACTCGCAGTAGGTCGCGGTGAGCCGGACCGGGTGCCGGCTGCGCAGGTCAGCCGGTCCGAGCCCGGCCGGATCGGTGAGCGCTTCGAAGATCAGCACGTCGCCGGGACGCAGCCGCAGCGCCCGCGCAGCTGGATCGGCAGCCGGATCGGACTGGTCCCGGTCGATCAGGGTGGCGCTGGTGGCACCCCGGCACAGCGTGCTGTCACGCTCGCCGAAATGCCAGACGCCGATACTGTTGTGCGCCCGGTACAGCCGCACCACGCGGGTTGCCGGATCGGTGATCGGGCAGGTCGGCGAGCTGACCAGCGGGCTGAATACCGTTGCTGGATCAGGTAGTTCGCGCGGTTGCCGGAGCACCGACGAGCCGGCCGGTACGGCGCCGGCCGCGACGAAGCCGATCTGGTCCAGTGCCAGCTCGACGGCTGGTTCGGTCACCGCCAGGCTGATCCAGCACCTGGCCTGGCAGCCCTCGTGCAACCGGTAGCCGACCAGCCGGGCGTGCCGGCGCACCGACCGGCGCCGGCGCGCGGTCTGCAGGTAGGCCTCGGTCGCGGCATCGTCCTGGTAATAGGCAAGCTCGTCGCCCAGGTAGCTGAACAGTTCCACCAGCATCACGGTGAAATCGGCCGGGTTGCGTTCCCGATCTGCCGGCAGGGTAACCGCCAGCCGATCCAGCAGTAGCTGGCGCAGCCCCTGGTAGTCGCGGGCCAGGTAGGAGTTGGGCGCATCGGAGATCGACGCGTTGCCGGTCAGGCTGCCGAGGCTCGTGGCGCCGGCGGGCTCGATCGGCACCGGCCGGTTCGGATCGAAGGAGAAGGCCAGTTGGGCGAAGCGCCGGTCCAGCCCACGCAGCGGACGATCCGACGGCCGGCCATCCAGGTGCGCCTCGACCAGCCGCAGCCAGTACACCCCGCCGCTGGGCCGGCCGGCCAGCCGGACGCTGAGGTGCGCGCCTGATAGCTCGTCGTCGCCGTGCCGCTGCACGCTCTCGACCAGCATCGGCTCGGCCTGTGCCGGCGCCACGATCCGGACGTTGGCCTCGCTGACCCCGGTTGGCGTCCGGCCCAGGAAGCTCAGCCGCAACACCGGCTGGCCACCGGCCGAGCTGACCTCGATCGCGTCCAGGCCGGTCAGCTCACCGGCCCGCACCGCGAGCCGGCGCTCGTGGTTGGCCACCCGCAACGGGCCCCAGCGCAGCGGTTCGGTCACGCGACCACCTGCACCTGGAAGCTCGCGGTGGACTGCTGGTCGCTGTTACGTACCCGGTAACTGATCGCGATGGAAAGCTCGCTGTCGAGCGCTTCGACCTCGACGCCGGCCAGTTCGATCAGCGAGCCGAGCCACTGCTGCACCGCCGCGGTGATCACCACGGTCAGCCCGCTGGCCAGCTGATCGGAGTTCGGCACGAACACGAGGCTGAGCAGCCCGCAGCCGAAATCCGGCCGGTTGACCCGCTCGCCCGGGTCGGTGAACAGCAGCTGTTCCAGCAGTTGCCGGACGTGATCGTCCCCGATGGCGATGGCGGTCGCGCCCGCTGCGGTCAGCTGGTAGGGAAAGGCGGCGGTCATGGCAGCTCAGGGCCCGGTGACGGTCAGCGCGGTGCCGTTGACGCTGAACGCGGTGGTGGTGATGGTGACCGACGGCGCGCTGATCTGGATGCCGGCGGCGGTGAACACGATGGAGCTGGCTCCGGATCGCAAGCACACGTTGCCCAGCGCGGCCAGTGGGGTGTCAGAGATGGACAGCCCGCCGGTCAGCGTCTCGATGGTGATGACCGGGGTGGTCGGCGGCGCGGCTCGGCTGGCCTGCGCGGCCAGTGGTAGCGAGGACGGGACGGTCCAGTAGCCGCCGACCCAGATCGGCCGGTTCGGATCGCCCTGTTCGAACTCGACCCACACCCCGGAGCCGATGATCGGCCGGACGAACATGCCCATCGCGATATTCGCCAGCGGTAGGCAGGGCATCGCCCAGGTCGAGGGCAGCAGCCCGTACACCCCCGGCACCTGGACCTGCAGCCGTCCCTTGCCCAGCGGGTCGACGTTGGTGATCACGGTGGCCCGGTACTTTCCGAGGTAGCGGCGCCGGACGCCGGGACTGCTGTCGTGGGTGTCCGGCTCCTCGGACGGGTTGAGCGAATCCACGAACCGGAAGTGTCCGAAGTCAGGCATCGATCCTCCTTATCTTTGCTGGTCAATCGGCGGTTGACTGGATGCCCGCTCAGCGTGGCGAGGCCGGCAAGGCTGCCCGCCGGCCGGCCGATGGTGGCGGCGTCGGGCTGGCCTGCGTGGGCGGACCTGCCTTAGCTAGCAGGGAATTGCGGCTCAGGCTGAAGTTCTGCTTGTACGAGCCGGGCTTGATGCTGTGGCTGACGCTGTCGACGAAGTACTGCCCGTCATAGGTGATTCCGGCACCGTGCACCTCGATCATGGTGCGGGCATTGAGGATCGCGCCGTACCGGGTCACGTCCAGGCTGCCCTGCCCGGTGACCACGTTGGCCTCGGCAGCCGCGGCCGCCAGGCCGATCGCGACCGCTTGGATCGGGCTGTACTTATCCATCCCGGTCATGTTCTTGATCTTCAGCGGCAGGGGCAGCTTGCTGGCCAGCGGCGGGCTGATCGGGTTGACGTTCGGCACCGGGATCGGCAGCACCAGGTGGCTGGTGGTGTCCTGGATGTAGACCAGCCACTGGGTAGCCGCGAAGCCGTCGAAGCTGAACTGCAGGGACTCGACATTGCTGCGGTGATCCCAATCGATAGCGATCGGTGGCGGACTCGGCAGGAACCCGATCGCGGTGCGCAGCAGCGGTCCCCAGTAGGCCACGCTCTGGCCCGGTACCGGGCCTGGTTGCAGGTAGAAGGTGTAGCCGACCAGCGCGGCCAGGTACTTGATGTAGGCCAGGTCGGTGCCGTGCTGGCTCGGAATCTCCTCCAGCGGGTTCGATACGTCCAGCAGCACGCTGGGCATCACCAGCGGCACGATCCCGTACAACGGCAGGTACTTCGCGATCGTCAGCGCGATCCGGGCCTCGGTCGGCATCGCCGGGAAGGACAGGCCGGTGAGGTCGATCAGGTCCATCATCCGGGTCAGGTCCTCGCCCTTGATCGAGAGCACCGACTTGCCGGCCTCGTCGCTGGGTGCCAGTTCGTGGTGGGTGATCACGCCGTCGATCAGCACGGTTTGCTCGCCGCGCAGGCTGGCAGAGATCACCACCCGGGCCGGCGGGTCGAAGTAACCGTTGGGTAGCAGGTCGGTCATGATGGCCGATCGAGTGCTGACCGCGAACTTGAGGTCGAACCCGCTCGGCCCGGTCGAGCTGACCCGGACGTTGGCCTCCTGCAGCGACTGCATCACCTCGCGCGGCACCGGTTGAACCTGCAGCGGGCCGATGGCCAGGCTGAGCACGAGTTCAGAGGGCATTGGTCGCTCCTGCCGGGCCAATCACGATCAGCGAGCCGGGTTGCTGCAGGTCGCTGGGCCGCCGGGCTGCGTTCAGGTCGGCGAGCAGCCAGCCCAGTTCGGCATTGCCGAGGGCGATCGCGGCGATCACGTCGATCCGCTGACCGGCCGGTACCCGGTACCGGGTACCGGTCTGGCCGGTGTCCGGCCGTGGCAAGAATCGCCTGCTCAGGTAAGGAATCTGGCGACCATCCGCGGCCTGGATGGTCAAGGTCGGTAGGTTGGCGTACCGGCTGGGCGCGGTCATGGCAGCTTGGCCAATCCGAGCGGCTGGATGTCGGCGGTGCCGGCCTGCGCTGCCAGCCGTTCCAAGCCCTGCCGGTAGGCCAGGTATAGCCCACCGCCCAGGTGCCGGGCCGGCAGGTCATTGGTGGTGAGCACCTTGCATTCCAGCGAAACCTTCGCCCGCAGCGGCCGCAGCCTGGAGTCGTAGGCCTCCTCGGTGATGCTCATGCTGGCGATGGTTACCGGCAATACCCGTTCGGCTCCCCAGACCAGCACGGTCAACGGCGCCTCGGCCGGCACGATCTCAAGCTGGCCCCGGTC
>JBDSAN010000332.1:0-4726 GCA_039922115.1 Jatrophihabitantaceae bacterium | reverse complement strand
GCCCAGCGCGGACGTGCTGTTCGGCAGCCCGGTCAGCGCGACCGGCTGGTAGTTCTGATAGGCCGAACTGCCGTTGGCGGTCAGCAGCAACTGGCCGTCGGCGGTATAGAGCTTGCCGTCCGGGGTGTGCAACAGTCCCTGCTCGCCGTTCTGCAGCGAGGTCGGCGCCGAACCTGCCGCGGCCGCCACCGGAGTGGCTGCCGCAGCCGGGTTGGCCAGCCCCTGCAGGCCGGCCGCCGAGGCGACCGAACCCGGCGCCACCGGAGCGGTAACCGGCGCGCTGCTGCCGGTACCGGTGGTGCTGCCCGTGCTTGCAGTGGCAGGGGTACCGGTAGCCGAGCCGGTGCCCTTGTTGCCGAACAGCTGCTCCAGCTGGGAGATGATCTGGCCTACCGTGGTCAGCTCGCTGGCCAGGTTGACCGCGCCGAGCGTCTTGAGCAGCCCGGCGACGGCGGTGATGAAGCCGCGCAGCGCGGCTGACGAACTCGTCGACAGCGCCACCGCGGCGCTGTAGGTGTAGGGGTTGGACATCAGGCCGGCCACCGTAGGGTTCACCGATGAGACCACCGAGGTGTAACCGGTCTGGGCCGTCTTGACCATGGTCGCCGACTGCTCCAGCAGCTGCGCGCCCCGGTTGATCACGTTCACGATCTCGGTGAACTGCGACAGCGAGTTCTCGATCTTCTTCACCGCCGAGTCAGCGGCATGGCCGGACCACACCTGCGACAGCTGCTGCTCGGCCTTCTTGAATTCCTCGATCAGCGAGGCGAACTGGCTCGCCTTCTGCAGCAATTCCGATACATGGCTGAGGATCGCTTCGGGCGAGCCGGTGACGATCTGCGGCAGGACGGTGCTCGGACCGCCTCCGCTAGCCGTGGCGTCCATTGCATAGGACGGCGGGAACATCATCACCGGTCACCTCTTTCGCTAGTCACTGCTCAGCTTCGTTCGTCGGTTGTCAGGTAAGCGGGCGGTACACCCGCAGGTTGGTTACCCCGTGCCAGTCAGCGGTGCTGACCTGGCCGTCGTTGTAGAGCTGCCCGTCGCTGCCCACCACGCCCAGGCTGGTGTGCTCGGTGCTCGCGTAGCTGGCGCCGTCCCCGCCGGTCAGCTGCCAGCGCGCCACGTAGACCAGGTCGCCGGTATGCAGGCCACCGGGCACATCGGCCAGGTTGCCGGAGTCACCGGAGTACACCCCGATCACGCCGATCCGGGTCTGGTTGTCCGGGTCGGTGTCCAGCCAGTTCACCAGCGAGGTCGGCGAGCTGAAGCTGCCCGCTTCGAGCGGGTGGCTGCTCAGCTGGCCCAGCCCAGCCCGGTCCAGGTAGCCGAGCACGCTGTCCACCGAGTGCCCGTCGCTGGCCGGGCCGGCATGGGCCATCGCGACGCTGGCCAGCTGGCCGGCAGTCGGCGAGGACCACAAGCCGGCCAGCAGCGGTTGGCCAGCATGCTCGCCGGCCAGCTGATCCAGGCCGCCGGCAATCTGATGGTCCAGCTGCTGGCTGGCACCAGCGGCGTGCGACAGCTCCTCGGTGAGGTCGGAGAGCACGCCCAGCAGTGAGTGCAGCGCCTGCACCTGCTCGCCGGCCAGCTGCTCGCCGACCCCGGCCACCGTGCTGCCGATCTGGCCGAACGACGCGGGGACGAGGTTGAGCCGGCTCAGGTCGCGCGACAGCGTGATGGTCTGCATCAGGATGCCGCCGATATTGCCGGCAACGGAACGGACGGCGTCGGGATCGATCTGAAAGCCATCACTCATCCCAACCCCCTCTCCGTTTCTCGGTGCCTGCCGTTGGACCGTCCGGTTGGACTGACCTTTCAACACCTGCGCCGTTCAACACCCGCACCGCAGCGGTCGCGAGGCCGGGCAGCGGGGTGCGTGCGACCAGCGTAGGTTTGCCGAGCGCGCCAGATTGACGGCAAAAGTACCCACCGACGCCACGGTCGAAGTGACCAACTTTTGATCTAATGCAGCTCAGTACGGTCCGCAGCCAGGGACCGGACGCCGGATCCGAACCTCGAGGTGGTCTGCCCGATGACCCAGACGCTGCGGCCGCGGCCCCGGATCACCACGCCCGAACTGCCCACCGGCGAGATCAACCTGCAGTCCCCGCCGGTACTGCCCAAGGGCTCCGGCCAGGCTGGCACCCAGCTGATGTTCATGCTGCCGATGATGCTGGGCATGGGCGCGATGAGCTTCGTCTACATCGGCCGATCCGGCGGGCCGATGACCTACGTGTTCGGCGCCCTGTACGCCAGCGCGATGGTCGGCATGGTGGTGATGTCGCTGTCGCGGGGCGGTGCGGCCAAGCGCGCCCAGATCAACGACGAGCGCCGGGACTACCAGCGCTACCTGGCCGGCCTGCGGGCTCGGGTGCGCGAGGTGGCCGAGGTGCAGCGCGGCCAGTTGCTGGCCCACCACCCGGCCCCGTCCGAGCTGTGGTCCCACGTGGCCAGCAGCCGGCTCTGGGAGCGCCGCCGGGCCGACGCCGATTTCGGCCAGTTGCGGATCGGGCTCGGCCCGCAGCGGCTGGCCACCCCGCTCCGGGCGCCGCAGACGGTGCCGTTGGAAGACCTGGATCCGGTGTCATCGACCGCACTACGCCACTTCATTCGGACCTACGCGACCGTGGACGGGCTGCCGGTGGCGCTGTCGCTGCGCTCGCTGTCGCACATCGAGCTGTCCGGCGAGCGGGCCCAGGTGCTGGGTACCGCACGGGCGCTGATCGCGCAGGCGGTGACCTTCCACGGGCCATGGGACCTGCGGATCGCGCTGTGCGCCTCGCCGGATCGGCTGGCTGACTGGCAGTGGTTGAAGTGGTTGCCGCACCTGAGCCATGCCAGCTCCGCTGATGCGGTCGGGCCGCGCCGGCTGGTCGCTGCCGACAGCCAGGAACTGGTCACCATGCTCGGTGCCGAGCTCGGTGACCGTCCGGTGTTCAACCGGCAAGCCGGACGTTCGGCCGACCAGCCACAGGTGCTGGTGATCGTCGACGGTGGCCTGATCGGAGCCGAATCGGCGCTGACACCGGAGTTCGGCCGGCTCGGGGTGAGCGTGCTGGACCTGAGCTATCCCGAACCGTGGCGCGACCCGCGCCCGGGCCTGGCCGGCCTCTACCTCGCCGATGACCGGATGGGCATGGTGAGCGCGGATGGCCTGGCGCTGCTGGGCAAACCCGATCAGCTCTCGGTCGCCGAGGCCGAGGCGCTGGCCCGCCAGATGTGCCCGCTGTACACCATCGCGCCGAGTTCCACCGACACCCCGCTGACGTCCAGCCTGGGCCTGCCGGGCCTGCTTGGTCTCGGTGACCCGCGCGATGTCGATCCGGCGCTGACCTGGCGGCGGCGCTCGGCCCGGGAGCGGTTGCGGATCCCGATCGGGATCGATCCGGAAGGCCGTCCGGTCGAGCTTGACCTTAAGGAATCAGCCGAAAGCGGGATGGGCCCGCACGGGTTGGTGATCGGCGCGACCGGGTCCGGCAAGAGCGAGTTGCTGCGCACCCTGGTGATCGGGCTGGCCATCACGCACTCGTCGGAGACGCTCAACTTCGCGCTGATCGACTTCAAGGGCGGTGCGACCTTCGCCGGCTTGGCCGAGATGCCCCATGTTTCGGCGGTGATCACCAACCTGGCCGATGACCTGGCGATGGTCGACCGGATGGCCGATGCCATCTCCGGCGAGGTGGTGCGCCGGCAGGAGTTGCTGCGGGCGGCCGGCAACTACGCCTCGGTGCGCGACTACGAGCGGGCTCGGGAGGCCGGCGCTGACCTGCGTCCGCTGCCTTCGCTGCTGGTCATCATCGACGAGTTCAGCGAGCTGCTGTCCTCCCGTCCGGAATTCATCGACCTGTTCGTGATGATCGGACGGCTCGGCCGCTCGCTCGGCATCCACCTGTTGCTGGCTTCCCAGCGACTGGAGGAGGGACGGCTGCGCGGGCTGGACAGCCACCTGTCCTACCGGGTCGGCCTGCGCACCTTCTCCGCGGCCGAGAGCCGGGCCGTGCTGGGGGTGACCGACGCCTACGAGCTGCCCTCGATCCCGGGCTCGGCCTATCTGAAGATCGACACCAGCACCCTGATCCGGCTCAAGGCAGCCTTCGTCTCCGGCGCGCTGCCACCCCGGCGCAGCACCGAGACCGGGCGGCGGCGCTCCGGCACCGTGCTGCCATTCGGGCTGGAACCGGTGGTCGGCGAGCGGGAACTGGAGCCGGCCGACTCATCCGCAACGCCGGAATTCGACCCGAGCACCGACGGCGTGGTGGTGCAGAACTCCTCGATCGCTGACACCCTGGTCGCCCGGATGCTCGGCAAGGGCCCGGCCGGTCACCAGATCTGGCTGCCGCCGCTGGGCGCGCCGCCGTCGCTGGATCAACTGCTGCCACCGCTCGGGGCCGATCCTGATCGCGGGCTCTGCCCGCTCGGCTGGGCCGGCAATGGCCGGCTGACCGTCCCGCTGGCGGTGGTGGACAAGCCCTTCGAGCAGCGCCGCGACCTGCTCTGGGCCGACCTGTCCGGGGCGGCGGGCAACGCGGTGGTGGCCGGCGGGCCGCAGACGGGCAAGTCCACCCTGCTGCGCACCCTGGTGAGCGTGCTGGCGCTGACCCACACCCCGGCCGAGGTGCAGTTCTTCCTGCTGGACATGGGTGGTGGTGCGCTGGCCAGCCTGGCTGGGCTGCCGCACACCAGCGGCTATGCCAGCCGGTTGGACGCTGGCACCTGCCGTCGG
>JBDSAN010000331.1:0-4612 GCA_039922115.1 Jatrophihabitantaceae bacterium | reverse complement strand
AGCCGATCCGGGCCGCCGTGGCCGGCCTGACGGGAGCATTCACGTCCGGGCCGCGGCCTCGCCGGTCGTTCGGGCGTGGGCCCGCTCGCCGTCGTGGTCGAAGATGGTCAGGATCTCGACCGGGCCGGCCAGGGTTGCGATCGAATGCGGGGTCATCGTCGAGAACTCCGCTGCGTCACCGGCCTCGACGGTGATCTGTCGCTCGCCGAGGTGCAGCACCGCGGTGCCGGACAGCACGGTGAACCATTCCCGGCCGGGATGCACGGCAAGGTGGCCGGGGCCGGTGCGGCGAGTGCGGGTGATCCGCATCTTGGCCACCATGCTGGCGCCCGGTTGTGGCGACGCGCGCGAGAGCAACCAGGTGGTCAGGCCGGGTTCGGAATGCGGCACCGGCCGGATGATCACGTCCTCGTCCTCGACGGATTCGACGAGGTGGTCGATGGTGGTGCCCAGGGCCCGGGCCAGCTGGACGAGCTGGTCGAGGCCGATGCTGCGCCGGCCGGTCTCGATGCGGCTCAACGTGGACGGGCTGAGGTGGCACCGGGCGGCCAGCGCGTCCAGGCTCCAGCCCCGCGCTTGCCGCAGGCCGCGAATGCGTTGACGGACCACCTGGGACAGCTCGACCTCCGACATGGCGCGATGCTATCGCAGCTTCTTGCCAAAATCGCATGATGCCTTGCGGTTATCGGGTGGCGGGTTAGGTTGGATGCCATGACCTCGCACCACCACCCGGGCAATCACGATCATGGCGTGCGCGCAAGCCAAGACCCGTCCCCGCCGAGCGACAGCCACGACTTCGACGCGCAGTGGTGGGAGCGCCATTACCAGGACGCCGGTTGCCAGCACGCCGGTTGCCAGCACGCCGGTTGCCAGGACGCCGGTTGCCAGGACGCCGGGACCGGGACCGGCGGTGAGCCGAGCGCCCAGCTGGTGGCAGAGGTGGCCGGGCTGGCTCCGGGCACGGTTCTTGAGGCCGGCTGTGGCACCGGTGCCGACGCGGTCTGGCTCGCCGGCCAGGGTTGGGACGTCACGGCTGTCGACGTCTCGCCGACGGCCGTGCAGCAGGCCCGGGCCCTCGCGGCACAACATGAGCCAGGCCCTGGGCCGATCAGCTGGCTGGTGGCCGACCTGACTAGCTGGCAGCCGCCGCACCGCTACGACCTGGTGGTCAGCCAGTACGTCCACCCTGACCTGCCGTTCGGCGAGTTCGCGGCGCGCCTGGCCCAAGCCGTCGGCCCCGGCGGGACGCTGCTCGTAGTCGGCCACGATCATGCCGACAGCCACTCAGCTGGCCACGCCCCGCGGGCCGCCTCGATCGGAATCGACGCCGTCGTCGGCGCACTTGCGGCCGGCCAGTGGGAGGTGATGGTGGCCGAGACCCGTACCCGTCAGGTCACCCGCGGCTCGGGCCAGCTCAGCATCGCCGATCTGGTGGTCAAGGCGCGCCGCCGGGCCGCCTAGCTTTCGCTGATCGGAAAGGAGGTCTGGCCCTGCCCGAGCAGCAATTCGGCATTCTTGCGGATCAAAGCCAGGTTGCGATCGGCCAGATGATCGAAGGACTGTGGCACCGATGAACCTGGTGTCAGCGAGCTCATCGCGGTAGCCGGATCCAGCCGGGCCGACACCCAGCACTGGTGCGAGGCCGCCCGCGCGATCACCTCGGCGATCGGCGTGACGATCATCGAATTGCCGAAGTAGATCACCCCGGCCGGGTCGACCCCGGTGGCGTTGCAACCGATCAGGTAGACGTGGTTGTCATAGGCGCGGGCCCGGTTGGTCAGCTCCCAGAGGTCGGCGGAGCGCAGCAGCGCGGACGGCCGGCAGATGATCTCGGCACCGGCGAGCGCGGTGATCCGGGACAGCTCCGGGTAATCGCCGTCGAAGCAGATGATCACCCCGATCCGGCCTAGCTCGGTCTCGACCACCAGGACGTCCTCGCCCGGCGTCACCCAGCCACCCCGATCGGCCCGCTCGGTGCCGAACGGGTGGGTCTTGCGGTAGCTGCCGAGCAGCGCGCCGTCCGGGCCGAGCACCACCGCCGCGTTGTACACCACACCGGGTCGCGGGCCGCGCTCGTAGCTGCCGAGCACCAGGTGGACGCCGAGCTCGGCGGCCAGGTCGGCGAACGGCTGGCTGATCGGGCCGGGCAGCTCGCTGACCAGCTCCCACAGCTGATCGGCGTCCAGGCCGGGGGTGAAACCGGTGGTCACCGATTCCGGCAGCACCACCAGTTCGGCGCCGGTCTCGGCCACGCAGCGCCGGGTCAGCTCGATCGCGTGTGCGGTGTTGGCGGCGATGCTGGCGGCGCTCAGCGGTGCCGAACTCGGCGCCAGCTGCACCGCGGCCGCGACGAACGCGCGCATCAGGATCGCCGACCGGGCTGGCCGGAATCGCCCGACCGAGCCACCCGGGCACCGACCAGCACCCCGAGCAGGGCTGCCGCCGCGCCGAACAACGCGCCGAACACGAACCGCTTCGCCTCGCCAGCCGGTGCGGACGCGCTAGCGACGCTGGGCACGGCGTAGACCGCCGGCTGGCCCGGCTGCACCGCTAGCACCGGCTGGCTCGACGGCACCGCTAGCGCCGGCTGCGCGGGTTGACCGGCCCTGCCGGTCAGCACGTCGTCCACGCCGGCGAAGAACTCCCCCGCCAGCTTCTTGGCCACCCCGGCCAGCATCCGCTGACCGACCCCGCCAATCACGCCGCCGACCACCGCGTCGGCGTCATAGCTCAGCTCGGTCGCGCCGTCCCGCTCGGCCAGGCTGACCCGGACGTCCGCGCTGACCGTACCGGGCCCGCCCGCCCCAGCAGCCTTCAGCACGAACGAGTGCGGCTGGTTCAGCTCGGCCAGCGCAACCGTGCCGGCGTAGGTGCCCTTGATGCTGGCCACCCCGGCGGTCACCGTCATGGCGTAGGCGTCGGGGCCGGTCGATTCCAGCCGCTGGCAACCAGGGATGGTCCGAACCAGCACCGTCGGGTCATTGAGCGCGGCCCAGACCTGCTCGATCGGGGCGTGCAGGACGGCCTGGCCGGCGAGCTTCATGTGGCATCTCCTTCGCGGTGTGCTGATTCGGCTGCCCGGGACCGGCGAAGCTCGAACAGCTCGCTCGGTGAGATCGGCATCGAGGTGATCTGGAAGCCCTCCGCGTCCGAGATCGCCGAGGCGAACACCGCCGCGCTCGGGATCACGCCGGCCTCGCCGGCGCCCTTGATGCCCAGCGGGTTGAGCGGGGACGGGGTTTGCAGGTGATCGATCTCGATCCGGTCCGGGATCTCGGAGACGTAGGGCATCAGGAAGTCCATGAAGGAGGCGTTCTGCAGCTGGCCGTCGCTGTCATAGACCATCCGCTCGTACAGCGCGCCGCCGACGCCCTGGGCCACCCCGCCGTGCACCTGGCCCTCGACGATCATCGGGTTGATCAGCCGGCCGCAGTCGTGCACCACGCAGTAACGCAGGATGCTGATTTCGGCGGTGTCGGGGTCGGTCTCGACGATGACCGCATGCATTCCATTGGCGAAAGTCGAACGCAGCGGCGAGTAGTAGTCCCGGCCCTCGATGCCCGGCTCGTCGTCGTCGGCGACCGGCGCCAGCTCCGGATCGCCGACCACGAACTGGGTGGCCGCCTTGGACGCCTCGTCGAAGGCGTAGCGCAGCGGGTTGGACAGCACCGCGATGGTGCCGAGCGAGATCTCGGTGCCGGGGTTGCCAACCACCCGCACCTTGCCGTCGACGATCTCCAGGTCGCTGGCATCGACCTCCAGCGCGTCAGCGGCAACCTTGAGGATCTTGGCGCGCGCCGCCCGGGCCGCCAGCGCGATCGCGGAGCCGCTCATCACCGCCGCCCGCGAGGCGAAAGTGCCTACCGCATATGGGAAACGACGGGTGTCACCGGTTACCACCTCGATGTCTGACATCGGCACGCCGAGCTCGTCGGCAACGATCTGGGCGAACGCGGTCTGGTGGCCCTGGCCCTGCGAGGTGAGGCCGGTAGCGACCTTCACCTTGCCCGAGGTTTCGATCTGGACGTGCCCACCCTCGTACGGCCCGACGCCGGTTCCCTCGACGTAGCAAGCCAATCCGAGCCCGACCTGGCGTCCCTCGGCGCGCGCGGCGGCCTGGTAATCGAGCCAGCCGGGCCAGCCGACCAGCTTCTTCAGCAGTTCCAGCGAGGCCGGGAAGTCGCCGGAGTCATACACCAGCGGCCGGCCGTCCTGAAAGATCAGGCCGTGATCGTAAGGCATTTCTTCGGGCTGGATGAAGTTGCGGGCGCGCACCTCGGCCCGGTCCAGGCCGAGCTCGGCGGCTATCGCATCGAGTGTCCGTTCCATCGCGTAGCAACCCTGCGGCCGACCGGCACCCCGATACGGAGTCACGATTACCGTGTTGGTGTAAAGGGAATCGAACTCCACCCGATATGCACCCGGCTTGTACGGGCCGAGCAGCTGGGTCGAGGTGATGATCGGCACGATCAGGCCGTACGGGATGTAGGCCCCGTGGTCATGCCAGAACCGCACCGACAGGCCGAGCAGCCGGCCATCGTCATCGAAACCGACCTCGATCTGCTGCAACTGGCCGCGCTCGTGGGCCGAGGAGATGAAGTGCTCGCGCCGG